>CANBQJ010000008.1 GCA_947371645.1 Burkholderiales bacterium
GAAATCCGCGACCTGGACACCGCCGACATCGCCATCAAGGCCGCCCAGACCGGCCACATGGTGATGTCCACGCTGCACACCAACGACGCGCCCACCACCTTGACCCGCCTGATGAACATGGGTGTGGCGCCCTTCAACATCGCTTCATCCGTGATCCTGATCACGGCCCAGCGCCTGGCCCGCCGCCTGTGCGAAAACTGCAAGGCCCCGGCCGACTACCCCCGCCAGGCCATGCTCGACGCCGGCTTCAAGGACGACGACCTGGTTGGCAACTGGAAGCCATACAAGGCCGTGGGCTGCTCCTCATGCAACAACGGTTACAAAGGACGGGTCGGCATTTACCAAGTCATGCCCATCAGTGAGGAAATACAACGCATCATCCTCACTCAAGGCACCGCCATGGACATTGCCAAGCAAGCCAAGGTGGAAGGCGTGCGAGACTTGCGCGAATCGGGCCTGGTGAAGGTCAAGGCGGGGTACACCTCGCTCGAAGAGGTCATTTCGGTGACCAACGAATAACCCGGAGTACCTGCTGATGGCCACGGCTGCCGCCAACAAACCGCAAGAATTTGTCTTCGAATGGGAAGGCAAGGACCGCACGGGCAAGCTCGTGCGCGGTGAAATGCGCGCCGGTGGCGAGGCCATGGTTGGCGCCACGCTGCGCCGCCAGGGCATCCTGGTGCAAAAAGTCAAGAAGCGCCGCGTCAGCAGCGGGGGCTCGGTCAAGCCCAAGGACATCTCCATCTTCACGCGGCAACTGGCCACCATGATGAAGGCGGGCGTGCCCCTGCTGCAGTCCTTTGACATCGTCGCCCGCGGCAGCACCAACCCGCGCGTCACCAAGCTGCTCAACGACATCCGGGGCGACGTCGAAACCGGCACCAGCCTGTCTGCCGCTTTTCGCAAGCACCCGATGTACTTCGACGCGCTGTACTGCAACCTGGTCGAAGCCGGCGAAGCCGCCGGTATCCTGGAAACGCTGCTCGATCGCCTGGCCACCTACCAGGAAAAGACGATCGCCATCAAGCAGAAAATCAAGTCGGCCCTGACCTACCCCATTGCCGTGATGGTGGTGGCCTTCATCGTGGTGTCGGTGATCATGATCTACGTGATCCCGGCCTTCAAGGAAGTGTTCACCTCTTTTGGCGCCGACCTGCCCGCCCCCACGCTCTTCGTGATGGCCCTGTCGGACGCCTTCGTCAAATACTGGTGGGCCATCTTTGGCAGCATCGGTGGCGGCCTGTACTTCTTCTTCCAGACCTGGAAGCGCTCGGTGCCCATGCAAAAGCGCATGGACCGCCTGTTGCTCAAGATGCCGGTGTTTGGCAGCCTGCTGTTCAAATCGGCCGTGGCGCGCTGGACGCGCACCTTGTCCACCATGTTCGCCGCGGGCGTGCCCCTGGTCGAAGCGCTCGACTCCGTGGGTGGTGCTGCCGGCAACGCCGTGTTCGCCGAAGCCACCGAGCAGATCCAGAAAGACGTCTCCACCGGCACCAGCCTGACCACGGCCATGCAAACCACCACGCTCTTCCCGGTGATGGTGCTGCAGATGTCGGCCATCGGCGAAGAGTCGGGCTCGCTGGACCAGATGCTGGCCAAGGCTGCAGACTTCTATGAAGAAGAGGTGGACGAAGCCGTCAAGGCCCTGTCCAGCCTGATGGAGCCCTTCATCATCGTGATCCTGGGCACCTTGATCGGCGGCATCGTCGTGTCGATGTACCTGCCCATCTTCAAGCTCGGCCAGGTGGTCTGACGCTCAAGCTACGCAGTCCGCACGCATCGACCGCACGCATGCCCGAATCGCTCCAGCCGGCCCTTCAACTCTTGCTCACGCCCTGGGGACTGGCCGTCCTGGGTTTGTGTGTGGGCAGTTTCCTCAACGTCGTCATCCACCGCCTGCCGCAAATGCTGGAAGCGCAGTGGAAGGCCGATGCGCAGGCCATGATCACCCCGGATGCGGCGCCCGCACCGGCCGATGCGCTCACGCTGTCCAAGCCGGCCTCACGCTGCCCCAAGTGCGGACACCAGATTCGCTGGTTTGAAAACATCCCTCTGGTGAGCTGGCTGGTGCTGCGCGGCAAGTGCTCGGCCTGCGGCACGCGCATCTCGGTCCGCTACCCCTTGATCGAGCTGGCCACCGGCCTGCTCTTCGCGCTGTGTGGCCTCAGCTTTGGCGCACAGCCCACCACCTTGCTCTGGTGCGGCTTCATGGCCGTGCTGGTGGCCGCGGCCGGCATCGACTGGGACACCACCTTGCTGCCCGACGACCTCACCCTGCCCCTGATGTGGGCCGGGCTGGTGGCGGCCGCTTTGGGCTGGCTGCCCATCCCCCTGAAAGAATCGCTGTGGGGCACCGTGGCCGGCTACCTCAGCCTGTGGACCGTGTACTGGCTGTTCAAGCTCACCACCGGCAAAGAGGGCATGGGCTATGGCGACTTCAAATTGCTGGCGGCCCTGGGCGCCTGGCTGGGCTGGAGCATGATCCTGCCCGTGGTGCTGGCCTCTTCCGTCATCGGCGCCATCGTGGGCATTGGCATGAAGGTCACGGGTCAGCTGCGCGAAGGCGTCTACATCCCCTTCGGCCCCTTCCTGGCGGGCGCCGGGCTGGTGGTGGCCCTGGCTGGCCAGCAGCGTGTGCTGGTGTGGCTGGGCTGGGCCTGACGTTCGCGTCCGGGCATGGCACATGGCTGAGCCGACGACCGGCCCGAGTGGCCTGAAGATCGGCCTCACCGGCGGCATCGGCAGCGGCAAATCCACCGTCAGCCAGATGCTGGTGGACCTGGGCGCCCACCTGGTCGACACCGATGCGATCTCACGCGGGCTCACCGCTTCGGGCGGCGCCGCCATCGCCGCCATCGCCAGCCACTTCGGCCCCGATTTCATCGACGCGACGGGCGCGATGAACCGCCCCCGCATGCGCGAGCACGCCTTCCACGACCCAGCGGCGCTGCATCAACTTGAGGCCATCCTGCACCCGCTGATCGGGCGTCAGGCAGAGGCCCTTGCCGCCCTCGCCCTGCCTGGTCAGCACGTGGTTTACGACGTGCCACTGCTGGCCGAATCCGGCCGACGCTGGAGGGACAAGGTCGACCGCATCCTGGTCATCGATGCCGAGCCCGAGACCCAAATCGCACGCGTGATGGCACGCTCCGGCTGGCCGCGCGAGGCCGTCGAAGCCGTGCTGGCCAAGCAGGCCACGCGCGAGTTGCGCTGCGCCCTGGCAGACCACGTGATCCTCAATGACGGCTTGAGCCTGGACCAGTTGCGGGCAGAGGTCGAACGCATCTGGCAGGGCTGGGCTTGACGTCCAGCAGTGGCGATATCACGCTCGCACCGCTTGCGCAACGTCAGTCTGTGGAACAATGCCTTCAGTTCGTGTTTGAACGGCCCTCAATCGGCCATCAGGTGGCGCATTGATCCTCTACGAATACCCTTTCAGCGAAAGCATTCGCACGATGTTGCGGCTCGAACACCTGTTCGACCGCCTCGCCACCTTGATCTGGCGCGAAGCCCCGGTGGACCACCACTTCGCCTTGGCCACCATGTTCGAAATCATGGACGTGGCCTCGCGCGCAGACCTCAAGAGCGACCTGTTGCGCGACATCGACCGCTACAAGCATCAGTTCAACAGCTACCGAGGCAACCCCGCCATCCAGGAAGCCGTGCTGGACGAGGTGCTGGGGCGCCTGGATGCTGCCTGGAACGGCCTCAACAGCCTGTCTGGCAAAGCGGGCCAGGCCCTGGCGTCCAACGACTGGCTGATGAGCATCCGCAGCCGCATCAACATCCCGGGCGGCACCTGCGAGTTCGACCTGCCCTCTTACTACGCCTGGCAGCACCAGCCACCTCAACAGCGACAGGCCGACCTGCAAGGCTGGGTGGCCACGCTGGCTCCGCTCGCAGAAGCGCTCAAGGTGATGCTGGGCCTGCTGCGTGACGCCGGGCACCCGCACATGGTGGCCGCACCTTGCGGGCAATACCAACAAAGCCTCAAGGAAGGCAAAAGCTTCCTGCTGCTGCGCTTGCGCATCGACCCGGCTCTGGGCCTGATCCCCGAGATCAGCGCCAACCGCCTGATGGTCTCCATCCGACTGATGCGCTCGGATGCCGAGGGCAAACTCAAGATCGCGTCCGACCTGGACGCGGGGTTCGAACTGACTTTTTGCGCCTGACATGAGCGAAACCTCATCTGCAAAGGACGGCGGCCCGGGCAAGGCATTGGAGGTGCGCTGCCCTTCTTGCGGTTTGCTGCACACCTACAGCACCGACAACCCCTACCGGCCGTTTTGCGGCAAGGGGTGCAAGGCCATCGACCTGGGCGCCTGGGCCAGCGAGAGCTACCGGGTAGAGGCCAAGCCCACCACCGAAGACCTGCTGGACGATCCTGAAGGCGTCTGAGGCGGGCTTGGGCTTGTACAAAAAAGCCACAGATTGGGTGCACTTCGCCCTTGCCTGGCCTGCCGCAATCACTAGGATTGACGTCATGCTGCACTGCGCAAAAAATGCAAGCTCAGGCGGCCTCGTTGAGCCATGATCGATGCCTCGCATACCCATATCCCGTAGCCGCCTGACACCGCCAGAACAGACGCCCCAAACGCGAGAAGTTCGGGTGGCACAATGCCCGATGGCCGGATCTTGTGTCACGGTCGCACATGAAAACAAGGGAGCTTGAGTGGCAGATATCCTCTCCGCAAGCATGCTGACCGCTTTGCTGGCCAGTTTCATCGCGTGCGCACTGTTGATCCTGACCCAGCGCTGGCACGGCACGCTGTCACTGGACCACGACCTGAGCGGTGCACAGAAAATCCATCACAACCCCGTCCCCAGAATCGGCGGCGTGGGCGTGATGCTGGCTTTGGTCGCTGGCGTCTCAGTGGGCTGGGTGCAAGGTGGCCCTGCCTGGAGCATCGCCCTGAAGTTGCTGGCCTGTGGCGCGCCGGTGTTCGCAGCCGGCCTCATCGAGGATTTGACCAAGCGCGTCACGGTGCGCGTGCGCTTGCTGGCCTCATTCGCTTCGGCTGCTTTGGCTGTCTGGTTTGTTGACACGTCACTGTTGCGGCTGGACACCCCTCTCCTGGATGAGCTGATGGCCTGGGCCCCCATCGCCTTGCTGTTCACCTGTTTTGCGGTCGCGGGCATGACCAACGCGGTCAACATCATCGATGGCCTCAATGGCCTGGCGGCAGGCTGCGTGGCCCTCATGCTGGCCGGTTTGTCCCTGATGGCCTGGCAAGTGGGCGACCTTCTGGTCATTCGTCTGAGCCTGCTGGGGGTGGCTGCCTTGCTGGGCTTTCTGGTGCTCAATTTCCCTTTTGGGCGCATCTTCCTGGGGGATGGCGGCGCCTACCTGGCGGGCTTCTGGCTCGCCGAATGCGGCCTGCTGCTGCTCAAGCGCAACCCGAGTGTCTCCACCTGGGCCGTGCTCCTGTGTTGCCTCTACCCCGTCTGGGAAACCGTGTTTTCGATGTACCGCCGCCACTTCCACCGGCGCGTGTCCAGCAGCCACCCCGACATGATCCACATGCACCATCTGGTGTTCAAGCGTGTGCGCTCAAGCCGGTCTTCGATCTGGGCGCAGCATGGCGTCGCCAGCGCCCTCATCTGGCTGGCCAGTGCCGCCTGCCCGCTGGTGGCGGCACTGGCTTACAACCAGACGGCCATCCTGGCCACAGCTTGCGTCGGCTTCGTTCTGGTGTACAACACCGTTTACCGCCACATCAGGACAGGCCAGAGTGCCCCGGCAGACCTGCCCGACGACGTGGTTGCCCAGGCCGAGCACTCCTGAGACCTCATGCAAGAAGCTGCGCCTCCGAGCGGGGCGATGCCCCTGCCTGCAGATGCCGGATTCCTTCTGGCCTGCTGCCGCAGTGCGACGCCAGCCGACGCAATGGTGCCGCTCGCCGCGGCCGTCCGGGACTGGCCAGCGCTCCTGCGCATGGCCCAGCATCACCTGCTCGTCCCGCAGGTCCGGCAAGCGATCCTGAAGCTGCCCGACGAAGCCTTGCGCCAGAGCGTGCTGACTTTGCTGTCACCCCTCTACAAAGAGGTCAGCCGCCGGACGCTCCTGCAACAAGCTGAACTCAAGACGCTGTCCACCAGGTTCCTGGTGCCTCAAGGCATTCGGCACGTGGTGGTCAAAGGCCTGACCATGGCCGCTCGGTACCATGGCAATGTGATGGGTCGTCAGGGCCGCGACATCGACGTCCTGATCGATCCGGACCGCCTGCACGAGCTCGCGTCCGAATTGATGCAGCAGGGATACCAGCTCAGCTCGGCACCCTTCGTTCACACCGATGCAGACCTGCGGGCCTTTTGCGCGATGGAATACGAAGTCAGCCTGTTCTCGCCCAGGGGGGTGCTGATTGAACTTCACCGCCAGCTGGACGGCACCGGCAGCCAGTACCCCGTCAAAGCCTCGGACCTGTTTGCCATGCGCGCCGAGGTTCAGGTGGGTGACGTGGCCTATCCCAGCTTGCCCACCACAGAACTGTTCATTTACATCAGCTACCACCACAGCCAGCACCAATGGTCGAGGCTGCATTGGCTGGCCGATCTGGATGCCCTGGTTGCACACGAGACCTTCGACCGCGCAGCGGTCTTGCATCGGGCAGGCGTGCTGGGCCTGGGGCGCCTGGTCCGTGCGGTGCTGTCCCTGCACGCCGTGCTGATCAACGGCCAGCCCTTGCACACCGTGCAGGACGCCCAGGCCAGGCAGCTCATTGCAGACTGCCTCACGTTTGTGCAAGCGGGCAGCACGCCGCCAGAAGTGCTGCGTCGGGAGATGAGCGCCTCCGCCATGGGGCAAGCGAAGGTTCGTGCCAGGATCTTTCTCTACAATTGGCGCGCCAACACGCGGATGGCCAACCGCTTGCGCTACCTGATGAGCCTGACCAGAGGCTCGTTTGCCGACTACATGCTCTGGCCCCTGCCGCCCCACTGGTTCTGGCTCTACAGCCTGATCCGCCCTGTACGCTGGCTACTGGAATATCTGCCCTTCATGGCCAAGACCAGAGCGCCGCAAGACCCGACACGAAGTCATGCCTGAACTGCACGCCCACACGCTGATTGAACGCAACCCTGCCCTCGTGTCCACCGATCTGGACGGCGAAATCGTGTTGATGAGCATCGAGCGAGGCAACTACTATGGCCTGGAGCGCACGGCCCGCCGGATCTGGGAGTTGCTGGATGCGCCGTTGACGCTCGAGACCTTGTGCGCCACGCTTGAGCGCGAGTTTGCAGCACCGGCTGGCGTCATTGAAGCCGACGTCAAGCGCTTCGTCTCACGCATGGCTGAAGAGACCATTGTTCAACTGGCATGAGCGGTCTGTTCGGCGCCGTACACCTGGACGGCTCCCCGATCGACCCATCGGCATGGCAGGCCATGCACCAGGCCATGCTTGCCTGGGGGCAAGATGGCGGCGGCGTTCAGACCCTTGGCCCGGCAAGCTTGGGCGCTTGCCTGAGGCACGCCACGCAGGAAGACGTTTTTGAAGCCCAGCCCCTGTGCTCGCACCAGGTGCTCTTGGTGGCCAGCGCCAGACTGGACAACCACGATGCGCTCTGCCAGTCGCTGCTGGGCGCACGCCCTGAACACACGGCCCCCAGCACACTGATCGCCGCTGCCTACCAGCGACATGGCGTGGATTGCGTCCACCACCTCCGAGGCGACTGGGCCTTTGCGGTGTGGGACACCCAACGCCAGCGCTTGATGCTGGCACGTGACGCCACGGGCAACACCAGCATGTACTGGTGGTCTGGCGCCAACAGATTTGTGTTTTCGAGCACCTTGGCCGCATTGCTTTTGCACCCTGACGTGCCGCAACGGCCAGATGCATCGCACATCTCTGCCATCCTGACCAGCTTCCAAGACCCAGCAAACCTGGACGCCACGGCCTGGCAGGGTGTGCAACGGCTGGCGCCAGGGCACCGGATTCTGGTGGACGCCAGCGGCGCGAGGCTGGAGGGCTGGTGGGCGCCAGATCGCTTGCAGGCACTGCCCATGCGGACGGCGGAAGAGTTTGACGAAGCCTTCGTGCCCCTCTATCGCGAAGCGGCCAAACAAAGGGTGCGCACGGTTGAAGGCGGGCAGGTCGCCCTGACTTTGAGCGCAGGTCTTGATTCAGGCTCCGTGGCCGCACTGGCTGCACCGCTCCTGCGGGCAAATGGCCACGCACCGGTCAAGGCCTATGTGCACAGGCCCTTGCACCACAACCTGGACATGCGCTGGACACGCATGCCCGACGAGTACCCGATGGCGGAACTCACCGCCCGGCACATTGGCCACATTGAGCCCATTGCCGTGGACAGCAACCATGTGTCGGTGCTCCAAAGCATCGAGATGTCAGTGAACGCGCTCAGTGCGCCCCATTCTGCGGCGGGCAACGTTCACTGGATCAATGACCTCATGTTGCATGCAAGCCAGGGCGGGGCCAGCGTTTTGCTCACCGGTCAAGGTGGCAACAGCACCGTATCGTATTCGGGGAGCAGCGACTTGTTGCCTCAATTGCGCGCCGGGGAGTTGAGTCTCGTCTGCCAGGAGCTCCTCGCAGAACACGGCGGCACTGCCTCTGCCTTGTACCAGCGCGTGATCAAGCCGATGTTGCGCCCCGCCGTCTGGACATGGCGCCAACACCGCCGTGGCGCGGGCACGCCAGAACCCTGGCGCCACCACGCCGCCATCAACCTGGAGCTCGCCCTTTCATCCCGTCTCATGGAGCGCATGCGCGCTGCCCACTTTGACCCCACGTTCACGGACCCCTGGTCTGCGCAGGGCGCACGCAGGAACTTCCGCATGGGCTCCGGCGGTGGCGGCAGCACCACTGCGTTCTGGTCAGAGATGGGTGCGGCACATGGGCTGGACGTTCGTGATCCCACCCGTGATCAGCAAATCGTGGAGTTCTGCCTGCGTGTGCCTGATCACATTTTCTGGGGTCACGGCCTGCAGCGCGCGCTGGTGAGAAGAGGCATGCGAGACCTGCTGCCACCAGCAGTGCTGAAAGCCAGCCTCAAAGGCTTGCAGTCGGCTGACATCGGTGTGCGGCTGCTGGCCGAGCAGGTTCAACTGAACGCACTGCTGGACAGGCTGGCCCGGCATGAACTGGCCGCCCGTTGGCTGAACGTCCCCGTGATGAGAGCGGCCGCCGCCCAACTTGGCAACACGGTTGACGTCAACGGGGCGGGACGAAACACAGGACAGCTCTGCAGAGCCTTGGCCGTCGGGCTGTTTCTCCTGCGCTTCTGATCAATTCAGGCTGCCGCGGAAGTAGTCAATCGTCTTCACCAGGCCTTCTTTCAAGGCGACTTGGGGCGTCCAGTCCAACCTGGACTGAGCCAGGCTGATGTCTGGTTTGCGCTGACGCGGGTCGTCGCTCGGCAGGGGGCGGAACACCAGGCGCGAGTCGCTTTTCGTCAAAGTGAGAACCGACTGCGCAAGTTCCAACATGGTGAATTCAACGGGGTTCCCGATGTTGACCGGGCCCGTGAACCCTGTTTCCGTGTCCATCAGCCGCAACATGCCTTCAATCAGGTCGTCGACGTAGCAGAAACTACGGGTCTGAAGCCCATCGCCATAAATCGTGATGTCTTCGCCCCGGAGCGCCTGCACGATGAAATTGCTGACGACGCGGCCGTCATTGGGGTGCATGCGCGGCCCATAGGTGTTGAAAATGCGCATGACCTTGATGTCCAGCTGGTGCTGGCGGAAGTAATCAAAGAACAAGGTCTCAGCACAGCGCTTGCCTTCGTCGTAACAACTGCGCAGGCCAATGGGGTTGACGCGTCCCCAATAGGCTTCGTCTTGCGGGTGCACGTCCGGGTCGCCATACACCTCGCTGGTGGACGCCTGAAGGATGCGTGCCTTGACCCGCTTGGCCAGGCCCAGCATGTTGATCGCCCCGTGCACGCTGGTCTTGGTCGTCTGAACCGGATCCAGCTGGTAATGGATGGGGCTGGCCGGACAAGCCAGGTTGAAGATGCGGTCGACTTCGATGTACAGCGGGAAGGTCACGTCGTGGCGAATCGCCTCGAACCGGGGGTGCGACAGCAGGTGCGCGATGTTCTTGCGGCTGCCGGTGAAATAGTTGTCGACGCAAACAACTTCGTGCCCCGCGTCGATCAGCCGGTCACACAAATGAGACCCCAGAAAGCCCGCTCCGCCCGTTACCAATGTCCTCAAGTTCCGCTCCCGAATGTCAAGGCTGTGTCTTCAGGAGAGGCTACCACAGTGGTTCAGGCACACCTGAGCCACAGCCTGGCGCCACAGGACGGTTGATTGACAGGAGATGCGCCCACGTTCGTATCCAAAATAACACACTCATTCAGGTGGAGCTCGGTATACTCATTTCCACGTAAATTTTTTTAGGGCCGAGTCATGGACAACCTCAAGCAAGTCGCTGTTGAAGTTCAACCCACTCAAGCTTGGGAAACGCCCGAGCTGAAGGTTGGCGCTGTTACCGAAGAAACGCTCCTGGGTGCTGGCGGGCTCACCGACGGTGGTGGCTCGCCGTCCTGAGCTGTTTTGCGCTCCATCAGAAGCCGGCTTTTGCCGGCTTTTTCCTTGCTGGGTGCCTGCCGGTTTGTACCGACTGGCCATCTGCATGCGGCCCACTGACCTGCCTGGAACCCTGGTTTGCTTGAACTCACGGAACAACTGCACCGTCAGCACGCGTTTGGCATGGCCTTCCTGACCCAGGGCCGCGCCCTGGAAGAGCTGTTGACCCAGCCCTCGGACAGCCCGGAGGCCTCGTCAAGCCCACAGGTCCGCATCGCCTGGGGCCCCACGCCAGAACAATTGCCCGCACCGATCGTCAGCCGTGGGCTTTTTGCTGCCAGCAAAGACGCCATCCTGTTTTCTGTTCCGCAGGTGGCCCGCTACCTGGTCACGCGACAGGACATCACGGTCACCCCATGCGACGGGGCCTCGGACGAAGAGGTCCGGCTGTTCTTGTGCGGGTCTGCGCTGGGCGCGGCCTTGCACCTTCACGGCATCCTGGCCTTGCACGGTTCGGCCGTGCGCCTGCCCAAGGGTGGCGCCGCCGTGTTCACCGGGGTCTCCACTGCCGGCAAGTCCACGCTGGCATCGGCCATGGTGCAAAGGGGCCACCCTGCCCTGGCCGACGACATCGTGGCCGTGCATTTCGACGCGTCCGGTCGAGCCTGGGTGCATCCCGGACTGGCCCGCACCAAGCTCTGGCAGGACACGCTGAACATGCTGTCGATTGACAAGGGGGAACGCCAGCGTGTGCGCCCCGACCTCGACAAATACTCCATCCCCGTGGACACCTGGCCCCACCCTGAGCCGCTGACACACCTGTATGAGTTGCTGCCCACAGACTCGGGTGAGCTGAGCAAGGTTCAGGTCAAGGGACTGGAAAAACTCAAGGTTCTGGACCGCCAGACCTTCAGGCCGCAATTCGTGGAAGCTCTGGACATCAAGGGGCCGCACATGCAGCGCCTGGCCCAGGCTTGCGCGCAGGTCGCCGTGTTCCAGGTCACTCGCCCACGAGGGAAGCCAACATTGGAGCCCTTGATGGACATGCTGAGTGCCGACTGGGGTTGAGCCATGACCGGCGGCATGGTGTGGCTGGCGTCTTACCCGAAGTGCGGCAACACCTGGTTGCGCAGTTTCCTGGACGCCTACTTCCATGCCGATGCGCAAGTCGATTTGAACGCGCTGGAAACCCCCACGGTGGCTTCGCGGGTGCGCCTGGATGCCGCTCTGGCGATCGACACCGCGGACTTGTATCCGCCGGAAGTGAGAGACCTGCTGCCCACCGCCTTGAGGGTCTGGGCAGCGCTGCCAGGTGGCCCGCACTTCGTGAAGGTGCATGACGCCTATGGGCTCACCCGCCAGGGGCTGCCAGTGTTCCCTCCGGAGGTCACACGTGGGGTGGTGCACCTTGTTCGCGACCCTCGTGATGTGGTGCTGTCTCTGCGGCACCACCGGGGCGCGACGGTGGACGACACGATCCAGCGGCTCAACAACGCCAACGAATGGGTCGCCTTGGGACGAGATGGGCCGGACGCTCAGGTGCCGCAGTGGCTGTCCAGCTGGAGTGCGCACGCGCAAAGCTGGCTGGGTGCGCCCCTGCCACGCCTCACGCTGCGCTACGAAGACATGCTCACCGCCCCGCACGACTGCTTTCGCCAGATCCTGCAGTTCTGCCAGGTGCCGCTGGACGAGGCAAAGTTGAACAGGGCAGTCGACGCGACATCTTTCGCTCGCTTGCAGGCCAAGGAGGCCGAGGCCGGTTTCCGTGAGCGGCCTGCCAAGGCTTCGGCGCCCTTTTTCCGTACGGGTCGGGCGGGTGGCTGGCGCGACGTGCTCACACCCCAGCAGGTGGCGGCCATCGTCGACGCCCATGGCGACATGATGAGGCGACTGGGCTATGAAGTGGACTGAACAGGTTCGCCACGGCCTCGCCCTGCCCTGGGCCAGCAAATGGCTGATGGTGGAGACCTTGCTCGCCCTGGTCTGGTTCACCGTGCATGTGCGCTGGTTGCCGTTTCAGCGCCTGGCCAGACATTGGGGCACGCCAGGTCAGGTGGCCAACATGGAGCTCGATGAGCGCCAGAAGCGTGTCGCGCGCGAAGTGGCCTGGTTGATTGAGGCTGTGGGGCGTCGCCTGCCCTTCGAGACCACCTGCCTGATGCGCACGGCTGCTGCGCAATGCCTCCTGGCCAGACGTGGCGTGGCAACGACCGTGTACCTTGGCGTGGCGCCCAGCCTGTCGGATGGGCGCCAGGTCAACGCCCATGCGTGGCTGCGCTGCGGTGACCGCATCGTCACGGGCCAGTCCGAAGCCAGCAAGTTTCGCCCCATCGCCTGGTTCAGCTGAGTGCCCATGAGCGACATTGCTGCAGCCCCTTTGATGCGCCGGTATGTCAGCCGGCTGGTACGGTCAGCGGGCACCAGGCGCATGGCGACCGCGGTCATGCTGGTGTTGGTCGGCGCGTGCCTGGAGGGCGTCGGCTTGACCCTGCTGGTGCCCCTGGTCGAGCGGCTGGACCACCGACCAGGCCTGGCGACACCCAGCTGGCTGGCCTCATTGAACCTGCCCGACGGCCTACCGGTGATGCTGGCCGCCTTCGTGGCGCTGGTGGCGCTGCGGGCGGTGGTGGTGCGCAAGCGAGACCTGGGCCTGCTGGCACTGCGCCTGACCTTCGTGGACACGCTTCGGCTTGAGCTGCAGTCGGCGCTGGCGGCGACCGATTGGCGCACCCTGAGCCGCCTGGGCCACGCAGATGTGACGCAGGTGCTCGTGGCCGATCTGGGGCGGGTCAACCAGGGGACCATTTTCCTGTTGCAGTGGGTCGCCAGCCTGACCATGGGCATCGCTGGCATCGCGGTGGCCCTGCACATCTCACCCTTGCTGACGTGCATCACGCTGGGCCTGGCACTGTCCAGTGGCTTGCTGGTGAAGCGCCGGCTTCGCGCCGCTTTGGCCATGGGCAGTTCGCTGTCCGTGGCCAACCGCAACTTCTTGCGCGCGCTCTCCGACTTCCTCAATGGGCTCAAGATCATCAAGGCCAGCGCCACCGAGCCTGCCCACATGCGCAGGTTTGCCCAGGAAGCAGAAACGCTCAGGCGCCAGCAACTCGACTTCACGACCAGCCAGGCCAATGCACGCGCCTGGTTCGAGGTGCTCGTGGCCGCGATCCTGTCGGGCCTGTTGTGGGTGGCGTATGCCTTCATCCAGCTGGATGTGGCACGCCTGTTGATCATCGTGGCGGTCTTCACCCGCCTGCTCCCCATGATCAGAGACTGGCACAGCCAGGTGCAACAGCTCATGTACATGCTGCCGGCCTATGACGCCTACGAGCAATGGCTGGCCCGATGCAGGTTGTCGGCCGAACCCCTGAGCAGCCCGGGTTTGCCCATGCCGCTTCACGAGGCCTTGACCCTGGACGGCGTCAGCTACCGCCACGATGAGCACGGGCGAGGGCTTGAGCACGTGAGCATCCGCATTCCAGCCAGGCAGACGACGGCCGTGACCGGCCCATCTGGTGCGGGCAAGACCACCCTGGCAGACCTGATCCTCGGCCTGCTGGTTGCACAGCAAGGGGTGATGCGGGTGGATGGCCAGCCCTTGATGCCGGGTCGGCTCAGGGACTGGCGCCAGTCCATGGCCTATGTGCCGCAGGATCCTTTCCTGTTTCCAGACTCGATCCGCAACAACCTCAGGCTGTTCAAGGCGGAGGCCAGCGACGACGCCATCTGGGCCGCCTTGGAGCAGGCCTCTGCCAGGAGCTTCGTTGAAGCACTGCCGCAAGGGCTGGACACGCAGGTGGGCGCGCAGGGCAGCAACATGTCAGGGGGCGAGCGCCAGCGGCTGGCCCTGGCGCGCGCACTGTTGGCGCGGCCTCAGTTGCTGGTGCTGGATGAAGCAACCAGCCACCTGGACGTCGACAACGAACGGCGCATCCAGGCTGCCCTGGGGGCGCTGCATGGCCAGATGACCGTGGTCGTCATCGCTCACCGGCTGTCGACCGTGCGCCATGCGGACCAGATCATCGTCATGGACAAGGGGCAGGTCGTGCAGTCAGGCCCGTGGGACACGCTGGCGCACTCACCAGGGCCCTTTCAGCGCATGCTGAGCAGCGCCGCCGCGTGAACGCCTGGAGAGGTCGATGCCGTGCCTGGCCAGCTCACCCTGGAGCAGGTTCAGGCAGGCCGGCACATCGAGCTTGCCGGTGTCCAGCACCAACTCTGGCTGCAGCGGCGGTTCATACGGTGAATCAATGCCCGTGAAGGCGGGGATCTCGCCCCGGCGGGCACGCCGGTAAAGGCCTTTGGGGTCGCGCGCCTCGCACACGGCCAGGCTGGCGTCGACGTGCACTTCCACGAAGGCGCCCTGACCCAGGAGCCCGCGGACAGCGTCACGGTCCTGCCTGAACGGCGAGATGAACGCCGCCACAACGATCAGGCCCGCATCCACCATCAACTTGCAGACTTCGCCCACCCGCCGGATGTTCTCGGCACGGTCAGCGTCACCGAAGCCGAGGTCTTTGTTGAGGCCCTGCCGCAGGTTGTCACCATCGATCAGGTAAGCGTGATGCCCTGACTGGTGCAGCGCCACGTCCAAGGCGTTCGCCAGCGTTGACTTGCCGGAGCCGCTCAAGCCAGTGAGCCAGATCACCAGGGGCGCATGCCCCATGAGCGCTGAACGTTGCGCTTTGCCGATGGCCCCGTTCAAGGGCGTCAACGATCGAGGTGTGGCGGGATTCATGGGTTTGAAGCAAAGGATCGGGCGCGAATGCCTCCTGGATTTTTACCAGCATTTGCGACATCGTGTCGCGCCTCCTGTTGGTCACCGTGCCGCCGAACGAGACGCAGAACCAACGGCCGCTGCTGCATGAGCAGGGCAGCCCATGACGCGCTGGTATGCTGACATGCCCTGATCCCAAGACATCGGTTTTGGTGTTGAGCGGCACACCTTGAAGTTGATGTGTGCTGACCAAACCAATGGCCGTCGGCGACTCAGGTGCCCACCCACAATCATCGAATGGCGGCCAGACCTGGTCGCGCATGGGCCAGCAGGAGCCAGCGTGCACGTTGTCGTTTTCTTCATCAACATCGGCTTTTATCACGCAGCCCGCCTGCGCAGCGCGGCCCAGGCCTGTGAGAAAAAAGGCTGGCGCCTCACGGCCGTTCAACTGACAGATGACACGCTGGAGCACCCGTGGGGCCGTGCCAGCGAGGGCCTGGGCTTCCCCCTGCTGACGCTGTTGAACAAGCAAAGCGCCCAAAAGATGGCAGACGGCCTGCCCGTGATCGACCAGCAGGTGCTGGATGAACGCCTGAACGAGTTGAAGCCTGACATCCTCTTTCTGCCGGGTTGGTCATTTGACCTGAGTCAGAAAGCGTTGAAGTGGAACGCCAGCCGGTCTGTGCCGGCGGTGGTGATGTCCGAGAGCAAACGCGACGACGACACCCGCAGTTGGTGGAAAGAGCAGCTCAAATACTGGCTGTACATCCGCAAGTTCAAAGGCGCGCTGGTGGGCGGCGATGCCCATGCCAACTACGCTGTGGAGCTGGGCCTTCCCCGTGAACGCATCTTCAAGGGCTACGACGCGGTGGACAACGCCCACTTTGCCAAAGAGGCGGCCTATGCGCGCGAACATGAAGCGGAGGTGAGGACGGCGTTTCCCAAGATGCCTGCGCGGCCTTTCTTCATGGCGGCCTTTCGCCTGATGGCCCGCAAGAATGCGCTGGCCCTGCTGGAGGCCTATGTGCAGTACCGCCAGCAATGCCCGCAAGACCCTTGGGACCTGGTGATCTGCGGCAATGGCGAGCAGCGCGACGCTTTGGTAGAGGTGATCCAGTCCCGGGGACTGACCGACCACGTCCACCTGGTGGGCTTCCTGACCTACCACGAGGTGGGCAAGTGGTATGGCCTGGCCAAGGCCTTCATCCACCCCGCCTTGAAAGAACAATGGGGCTTGGTGGTCAACGAGGCCTGCGCGGCGGGCCTGCCGGTGCTGTGCTCGCGCACGGTGGGTGCCGCTGCCGAGCTGGTCCAGGATGGCCGCAACGGCTACCTGTTCGACCCCGCCGACGTGGCCGACATCGCCGCCAGCCTGCGCAAGGTGCACGAGGCCGGCGAGGCCGGTCGTGCGCGCATGGGACAAGAGAGCCGTCGTCTGGTGGCCACCTGCGCACCTGAGGTGTTCGGTGACAGCGTGGTCGCGCTGACGCAGGCTGTGCTGACGCCGCATTGAACCTCGCCCATGGTCTCAGTTCAGCCCAGGGTGCTGCACGTGCTGCCCACCCGTGCCAAGGAGTACGGCGGCCCGGTGGCGGTGGCAGAAGCCCTGGCCAGCGAATGCCGCCAGCTGGGGTGGCAGGCGTCCATCTACCCCGCCCTGCCTGACGAGGCCTCACCTGACGCTGCACCTCATCTGCTTGCTGCAGTGAGGGCCAGCGATGTGGTTCATGTGCATGGCCTGTGGTACCTGGCAGGCACGGTGGCCGCCATGGCCGCACGGTGGTCCAACAAGCCCTACGTGCTGACCCCGCATGGCATGCTGGACCACTGGGCACTGGGGCGCAGCCGCATGAAGAAGCGACTCTACGGAACGCTGTTCGAGCGCCGCAACATCGCGGCGGCGGCCCGGCTGCACTTCCTGAACACGGAAGAGCTGGCCGAGGCCCGCGACTATGGCGAGCCCTTCCAACCCTTCGTCATGCCCAACGGCGTGGTGGTGGGCGACTACAGCGCCTTGCCCGAACGGCAGACCTTGCATGCCGAAGTGCCTGAACTGCAAGGCAAGGTGGTGGCGCTGTTCCTGGGCCGGCTTCACCCCAAGAAGGGCTTTGCGGCACTGATCCCTGCCCTGGCCGATGCAGTGAAGTCACAACCCGGGCTGCACCTGCTGATCGCGGGGCCGGACGAAGGTGGCTACAAGGCCCAACTGGACAAGCTGATCGAGCAACACCACCTGTCGGCGCACGTGTCCTTCCTGGGCATGGTCCAGGGCCAACGCAAGCTCGCCGCCCTGGCCGCTGCGGACTTCTTCGTCCTGCCCTCGCATCAGGAAGGTGACTCGGTGGCCGTCAAGGAAGCCATGGCCTGCGCCCTGCCTGTGATCATCACGCCGGCCTGCCACTTCCCCGAAGTCCAGACGCGCCAGGCTGGCCTGGTGGTCTCGCCACAAGCGGTGGCCGTGACGCAAGCATTGGTTCAACTGGCACAAGACCCGTCGCTGCGGGCCCGCATGGGCCGACAGGCGCGCCAGCTGGTCGAAGAACAGTACACCTGGCACCAACTGGGCAAGCGCCTGATCGGCGTCTACGACGAGGTGCTGCGGAGTGACCTGCGGGGCTCACATGTTTGAATCCTGCGTGCACGCCCGCTTGCCAAGGGGAGGTCTGGGCAACAAGTTGCTGGTCTGGGCCCGGGCCCTGGTGTTTGCCCACGCGCATGGCTTGCCGCTGCTCACCTCCGGGTGGGCCGAAGTCAAGCTGGGCCCCTACCTGCGCCGAGAACGCAGCAAGCGGCAGTACTGGGGCTACTTCCCCCATTCGCCGGCACCGGGTCTGCTCCAGCAGGCCTTGCTGGCGTGGGCCTACCAGCCGCCCATCGTCGAGCCTGCCCTGCACATGCCCCTCGGCGACGTGGCCGCATCCAGGCAGGTGTACGTGTTCGAACGTGTACCGCCATGGGAAGACTACTTCCAGGGCTTGCGTGGACATGAAGGCCTGGTGAGGGCCGCATTCCATCAAGCGCTCGGGGACGGTTACGCCAGGCTGAGCCAGGCAGCGCCAAAGCCCACCATCGCCGTGCACGTGCGGCGCAGCGACTTCCGCGAGCTGGCACCTGGCGAGGTCCTGGGCAACGCCTGCAACGTGCGGACGCCGATTGATTTCTACGTTGATGTGGTCAATGGGCTGCGCGCCGTCGCAGGCCACGCGCTGCCGGTCACCGTGTTCACCGACGGCCGGGCTGAGGATGTGCGCGCCCTGCTGGACCTGCCCCAGGTGACCATGGCCGCCCACAACCCGGACATCGTGGACCTGATCCTGATGTCCCAAGCGCGGTGCCTGGTGACTTCTGCCGGCAGCACCTTCAGCTACTGGGCCGCCTACATGTCGGAGGCAAGTGTCATCCTGCATCCAGGCCATGACGTTGCGATACGGTCAGATGCCCTGCGTGCAGTGCACTTTGAAGGCCCTCTGCCCACGCCTGATCAGCCCAGTGAACTGCTGCGCCAGAACCTCAGGGCCTTGGGCCCGGCACCCTGTCCTTGACGGCCACGGCCGGGTTGCCCGCATGGATCTTCCCGCCGGCCAGGTCTGCCAGGGCTGCACCGCCCATCAGCAACACCGCCCCCCGGCCCACCGTGACGCCCGGGGCCACGAGCGTGAACGCCGCCAGCCACGCTTCATCTTCAATCGAGACGGGCTGGGCCCTCAGCGTGAACGCCGGGTTGCCCCAATCGTGGTTGCCCGTGCAAATGTAGACGCCTTGCGACACACAGCAGTTGGCACCGATGCGCACCTCTGCCAGGTTGTCGATCCAGACGTCTTCGCCGATCCAGCTGTCCGCCCCGATGCTCAAGCGCCATGGGAACTTGACCCGCACGCCAGGCTTGATGACCACGCCATGGGCGATCTGGCCGCCAAACAGGCGCAGGAGGGCCACACGCCAGCCTGAACCCGGCAAACAACTCTCGAACAGGGTGCCATGCACCAGCTGCCACAAGACTTCAACGATGCGCGGCCGGCCTCGGTCCAGCGTGGCCTCGTAGCCGGCCAAACTTGCATACGCGCGCACCGGCGTCTGACTTTTCAAAATGCGCCCCCAGAGATCATGTTGCAACCCAGTCATGGGCCTATGATTGCCGCGCAACGTCCACATGAACATCGTCTTCGTCAACCGGTTCTTCTATCCGGATCACTCTGCCACCAGTCAGCTGCTGAGCGATCTGGCCTTCGACCTGGCCCGTCAAGGTCACCACGTGCGCGTGGTGACCAGCCGCCTGCATTATGACGATCCGAACGCCAGGCTCGCCCCCGATGAGGGCATAGATGGCGTGGCCGTGCACCGCTTGTGGACCAGCCGCTTTGGTCGAGGCAGCTTGCTGGGTCGGGCCATGGACTACCTCACCTTCTACAGCAGCGCCATGTGGCACCTGATGTGGTCTTTGCGGCGCGGCGATGTGGTGGTGGCCAAGACAGACCCACCCCTGATCTCGGTGGTGGTGGCCCTCTGCGCTCGGCTGCGCGGGGCCACCCTGGTCAACTGGTTGCAGGATGTCTTCCCGGAGGTGGCCAGCGCCTTGAACCTGAAGCTGACCCAAGGCCGCATGGGGCGGGTGCTCACGGCGGCACGCAACTGGTCACTGAAGTCGGCACACTGCAATGTGGTGCTGGGCCAGCGCATGGCAGCGCTGCTTTGCGCGCAAGGCCTGCCCACCCGGCAGGTGCGCGTGATCCACAACTGGTCTGATGGCCAGGCGATCCGGCCCCTGGCGGCGTCCCACAACACCTTGCGCCAGGACTGGGGCATGGCGGGCCGCTTCGTGGCGGCGTACTCCGGCAACATGGGCCGCGCGCACGAACTCGACACCATCGTGCAAGCGGCTAGGCTGCTGCAAGGCCACCCCCACATCGTCTTCCTGTTCATTGGGGATGGCCATGGCCGCCAGGCGCTGGCGCAGGCCACTGCGGGCATGGCCAATGTGGTGCTGCAACCCTATCAGCCGCGCGACATGCTGGGCCAGAGCCTGACGCTGCCCGACGTGCACTTCATTTCACTCCGCCCCGAGATGGAGGGGCTCATCGTGCCCAGCAAGTTCTATGGCGTGATGGCGGCCGGTCGCCCGGCTGTCTTCATCGGTGCGCCAGACGGTGAGGTGGCCCGGCAGCTTCAGGCGCACGATTGTGGCCATGCCATCGGGCCCGATGACGCGCAAGGGCTGGCCAGTCTCTTGTTGGCCATGAGCCAGGATCTGGCCTTGACCGCCCTCATGGGGCAGCGTGCGCGGGCGCTGTTTGACCGGGAATTCGACCAGGCTGTGGCCCTTCAGGCCTGGCGCTCGGTGCTGAGCGACGCGGCTTCTGCTCGCCCCGCCTGAAGCACATCCAGCACGTCGGCCGCCATGCGCCGCATGGAGAAATGGGCGCAGAAGGCCTGCCGCTCTTCGGCCGTGGCCGGTGTGTGCCGATCTAGCCCCGCCAGGAAGCCGGCAAGGCCTGCGCGCAACGCAACAGGCGAATGATCTGGCGTCACCTGCACCCACCGCGCCCGCCTGGCCACGTCGGATGCGCCATTGAAGGGCGTGACCACGCAAGGGATGCCCCTGGCTGCTGCCTCCACCAAGCTCAAGGGCAGGCCCTCGAAGTGGCTGCACAAGACGAACACGTCCATCTGGTCCAGGAAGAGTTCGGGCCGATCGGTCCAGCCGGTGACGGACCAACTTCCCGTCGGGGCTTCCTGAGTCAGCCGGGCTTCGATGGCCGCACGCTCCGGCCCATCACCCACCAACAGCAAGCGGGCTGCGCTGCCACCTTGGCGCAGCGCCAGCCACGCGTCCAGCAGCGCGGACAGGTTCTTCTGCGGCACAAACTGCCCCACGAAACCGATCACGGGCGGTGTTTCACGCCCGGGGCACGAGGCCCGGGCTGCTTGCGCGACGCCCTCCAGCGGGATGCCGTTGTTGATGACCCAGGTGGGCCTGGGCTCGGGGTAGCAGGCCTCGAATTCGGCCTGGGCGCCTTCTGACACCAGGATCAGGCGATAAGGGTGCGCGGCATACCAGCGCGCCAGCAGGCGCTGCCGCCAACGCCCGAAGGGCCGTTGGTGCTTTTGCGCGGTCATGGGCATGTGCATCACCCCGGCCACAGGGGCACATCGCGACCGCAGCGCGCCGGCCAGGTAGTCCAGCCCGTCTTCGTCGTACTGCTGGTTGACCACGATGCCCGACGGCGCCACCTGCTGGCATACCTCGGCCACCACCTTCGCCTGCCGCCGGTCCAGCATGGCTTGGACGAACCTCAGGCGCCGGTGCACCAGGCCCCGCAAGGGGCGGCGGTGCACCACTGCACCGGCTTGCGCCAGCTCCTGGGCCCAGCCGTCCATGTAGGCCACGGTGGACAGCAGCACGTGCGGTGCCACACCCAGCTGACACAGCCCCTGCACCAGGTAGACCAGGTAGCGTTCGCCGCCCCCGCGGGCACTGGAGTTGGAGCTGATCAACAGCACCCGGTCCAGACTCATGCGCGGTGGAGCTTGGGGGTGAATTCGTAGAGCATGGTCTTGGCAAAAACCTCAGGGCGAAGGCCGGCCGCCACCAGCACGGGCGTCAGCTTGAGGAGGAGCCTGGAGCGCCATGTCCCGGACGACTCGGCCCGCACCCCGGCGTAGCGGTCCAGTTGCAGGCCGAAGCGGTTGGCCAGCTCGCACAACGTGCCGGCATCGAACCAGGTCACGTGGTCCGCGCTGTCGGTGAAAGGCGCGCCTTCGAAGAGGTTCTTCAAGATGGCGTTGGCATACCAGGGGTTGGGCGTCGACACGACCAGGCGACCGCCGGCCCGCAACATCGGCGCGGCGTTCTTGAACAGCGCAGACGGGTTGTTCAGGTGCTCGATGACGTCGCCCACCACGATCACATCGAACTGCGCATCCAGTGGCCCGCTGGTGATGTCGTGCGTCACCACCTGGTAGCCGCGGTCGCACAGCGATTTCACCTCGTCGGCCAGGATGTCCATGCCCAGGCAGGTCCGGGCGGCGGCGCGCACATGCTGGTGCAACCAGGTGTCGGCTGCAGACGAGGCACGGAAATGCTCCACCACGCCGATGTCGAGCACGTCCTTGCCCTTCACCAGCCCCTGGATGTGCGCGATCCGGTTGCCGATCAGCTGGCGGCTGCGCGCACGGGCCAGTTCCTTGATGCGATAGGACAGCACCTCAGGCTGGTTCGGGTCCTGAGAGATGTCGCTCCACGTGTTCACTGCCATAGGTGCTCCCTAGATGTCGCGTACGTTCAGCGCTTGCGCGCCACCACGATGATGTTGTTGGGCCAGAACCAGCGCAGCCAGGGCGAGGCCCGGTTCACCAGCACGTGGTCAACGATGTCAAAACCCTCCGAAGACAGCAATTTGTCGAGCGTCTTCAGAGACCAGAACTTGATGTGCCCCCCGTCCCACAGCGCGGTGAACTGGTCGTCCCACTTGTTGGCCAGGGAACACAGCAGGTTCTTGATGTAGCTGCCGTAATAGGGCGTGCTCACGACGAGGTAGCCGCCCTGCGGCAAGACCTTGGACGCAAAGCGAGGCAGATGCCGAGGGAGCATCAGGTGCTCGATGACCTCGCTGGCCAGGACCATGTCCACGTGCTCTTGGCCCATCGCCAGCGCGGGGTCGTCGTACACCCCCAACTGGTGGAACCGCGCCTGTGGCACGTGTTCACGCGCCAGCCGGATGGCAGATTCTTCGGGGTCACAGCCCACTACCTGGTGCCCACGGCTGGCCAGCACCCCCGCAAAGTGCCCGTTGCCACACCCCATGTCGAGGATGGTCTTGACGGGCAAGCGTGCGATCACGTCGATGAGCGCGCCGTCCAGCCAGGCGTGCGTGCTGTCCGCGCTGCGGTAGGCGTAGGTGTAGGTGTTCGATTGCACTGAGGTCATGGCCTGAGGGATAGCCCATGCGGGTGAAAACTTGCGCTGGCCATGCTTCAGCTTCGCTGCTCGCCCTGATCCAGAACCTGTCGGTAGATCGCGAGCATCTGTTCGCCAATCGCCCCGACAGAGAAGCCCTGGCGGATGTGCGTGGCCGCTGCACGCCCCACACGCCGCCTCAAGTCAGGCTGCGCGTACAGCCCGATGACCGCCTGCTCCAGCGCTTGGGCCGACTGGCAGACATAGGCTTGATCGCCACTGACCACACGCAAACCACCGAACGAAACATCATAGCCCACCACCGGAAGGCCCAGAGCCATGGCCTGCTGCAGCTTGGTCTGCAAGCCACTGCCACAGCGTTGTGGGTACACATAGACCCAATCCTGGTCCAGGAAGCCGGCGTAATCCTGGGCAAAGCTGACGTGCGTCACACCCGACAACTGCGCCATGCACGCGGCCAGGGCGGGCGCCGGGTCTTTGCCCAACACGGTGACGGCGATGTCCGGATGCACGGCGCGCAGCCTGGGCAGCGATGCCTGCAGGAAATCGACACAACCCTGCGCCACAACAGGATGCGACAGCGTGCCCGTGATCAGCAGCCTGGGCGGACGCCCTGGTTCGAGGTCCGCGAAATGGGCAATGGGGCGCTCCGCAAATTCAGCCGAAACCGCGATGCCGATGGTCTGGAAACGGGCATCGGGCACCTGCTGGGCCAGGTAGGCGCGGTCGCGGTCCGAGACGGTGCACACCACCTTGAAGCCGGGGTACTCACGGGTCTCGAAGCGCCGAAACATCCAGGCGTCCAGCCAGATCTTGGCCCGGTGCCAGAAGCCGGACGTGCTTTCACGCCTGGCATTGTCTGCGGCCATGGCATACGCATCAGAGGCCACCAGCACGGCGGGCTGGTGGCCAATGGCCCGCCGGTACCAGGCGGTGAGGAACATGTCGAAGTGCACCAGGTCGTATGCACCAGGGCGCACCGCCTGACCCAGCCAGCGCCAGAGTTCTTCGTTCTGGTAAGTGCCCAGCGCCGGGTGGTAGCCCCTCAAGGCCATCCGCGCACGGGCCAGCAAGCGTGACCAGCCCACGGGTTTGTGAAACACGCGCACCGTGCCGACACGGGGAAATTCGGCGCGAAAGCGCTGAACCACGTCCTCAGGCGCGCCCACATGGGGCTCGACCAGCATGAGCACGTCGCAGTTCACATGCGCATCCAGGTGCTTGAGCAAGCCGTAGGTCAGGTTCTTGTTGCCCGCGTCTGGCGGCACCGGCGTATAGGGCAGGACGAAAAGGACGTTCACGGTTTTTCTGATGTCACGAGGGCGGGCGTCGGCGGCGTCGCCTGGGGGCTTGCAAGGGGCGCGGTTCCCAACAACCGGGTCAGCAGCCACTCACCGCACACCGCCGTCACGCCGATGATGGCGAGGCGCTGCGGCACCACTTCCAGGGTGCCCTCACTGACCAACAAGGCCAGTTGAATGGACAACACGGCCAGCACGATGGGTTCGATGCGCATGCGTGCCCAGCCCAAAGTTCTGAACAGGATATGCGCTCCCCAGACGAACATGGCCAACAGGAAACAGACTAACGCAAGGTGACCACCCAGCACATAAAAGGTGCCCAACAACGATGGTGAAAATGCGACGCCGAACTCCGACGTCAAGCCCAGCACCTCCGTGCCATAGAAGCTGGCAATGCCCGGCCCGCTGCCGGCCAGGAAGTCCCAGGCGCGCGCCACAGACCACTGCATGTCGTAGTCCATGAGGTTGAGCATGGTGTCCACGCCGTTGATGCGCAAGACCAACCCCAGGTAGCCAATGAGCGGGGCATTGTCTCCGCCGCTGGCATTCGCGTCCCATTGCTGGGCAGCCAGAGAGAAGATCGTCCACACGTCCTGATTGAAGTCCAGGTTGCGCAGGATGCGGTTGATGCTCAGGAACACGTTGAACGCGGTCAGCACCGGGATCGCCACAAACAAGGCCATCACCCGCCGGCGGTCCAGCCTGTCCGTCAGGAACCACAGGACGTACAGCGAGGTGAGCACGATGGTCAATGCCGACTTGCTGGTGCTGAGCAAGCCCCAGACCACGCCAAACACCAGGAAGCCTACCGTGGCCTTGCGGTTCAAAGACGACAAGCCCAGCTCCTGCGTCAGCCAGATCAGCAGCATGTAGAGCAAGGGCAGCAGGCCACGGTGCACCGCCATGATGACCCCGGCCAGGCGAAAAGGCAGTGGCTCCTGCTCACGCGTGGTGCCTTCATTGAGGCCAACGCCCGTCCAGATCTCGACGGCAAACAGCAAGAAGGAAAGGCCCAGCACCGCCAGAAACACCCAATGCAGGCGAATGGCCACCAGGGCGGGACGTGTGCTGTGCAGGCCCAATGCCGGGGCATCGACCCGCCCGCTTGCACCACCCCGGCCGATGGCCAATACCACCACCGCGAAGGTCACCCAGGCTGCACTGGCCAGCTCCAGGTAACTCATCAGCATGACCGGGTCTTCGAAATAGGGTGCCTCCAGTGGGTAGCTGCCCCGCAAGGCCTGGTCGTAGACATCCAGGTGCAGGCTCATGTACGTGAGCAGGTGGAACTTCAGGAAGTAGCCGATGGCGTACAACCAGAAGATGATCCACAGGTGCAAGAGGCGGCGCCCCTCCCCCGCCATCACCCGAACCATCGCGAGGGCCGCCGCCAGGTTCAGCACGTGCAGGGCCAGGTAGTAGCCAGCCTGCGCCTCGAAGCGATCACGGGTGACCCACCAGCCCACACCAAACAGCAAGCACATCAGCGCGCTCAGCACGGTGGCCGAATGGCGTGAAGCGGTCGCCGTGCGCGTCATGGCGTCAACTCAGGCCCGGGGTGCATGGCGGCTTGCATGCACCTGGTGAAGGAAGGCCGCCAGGCGGTTGCCGTAGTCATCCCATGACTGGCCGGAAGCCATGGCGTGCCGGGCCTGGTCGCCCATGTTGCGGGCCAATTCAGGCGAGCGGTAGAGCCGCAGCAGGCGATCCTGCAAGGCCGTCACGTCGCGTGCCGGCACCACAAAGCCGTTGACCCCGTCAGTGACCAGGTCGGCCGCGCCGGCATGGCTGGACACCACCACAGGCAAGCCACAGGACATGGCCTGGCTGACCACCATGCCAAAGCCGTCAGCGACAGAAGGCAAGACGAGAACGCTGCCCTGGCTGAACAGTGCGGCCAAGTCATCGCCAGGGACTGGCCCCTTGAACTGGATGGCGCCGTCCTGATGCTCGCGCAGGAAGCGCCCAAAGTTGGGGTCTCTCTCCGCCACGTCCAGGGACCCGATCACCCACATTTCGGCCTTGGGCAACTTCAGGTCGCGAAAGGCCTGTATCAGGTAGTGGATGCCTTTGCGCGGGTTGACCTGGCCACAGAAGATCACGCGGAACACGCCGTCGCGCTTGGTCGCAGGCTGGAACCTCGTCAAGGACACGCCGCAGGGGTTGACGAAGATCTTGGCTTCGTCCACACCATGGCTGACCATCGAGCGTTTGGCACACTGGCTGAGCACCATCACGTGGTCGGCCGCTTGAAACTCGCGGTCTTCCTTGTCGATGAGCCAATGCTGCGCCGAATTGCCCACCACCTGAAAGCCAAAGGCCTCGCGCTCTATCTCGACTTGCTCCAGCTCGAACTTCTCGTGCAGGCTGCCATGGTCGACGATGGCCGGCACGCCCAGGGCGCGCGCGGCCTGCACGGCTTCCAGACAAAACGAAGACAGGCCGATGAACAGGTCCATGTCGGGCGGCAGGCGCCCGGCCAGCGCGCGTGAAAAGCTGTTGTGGGTGAGTTGGGGCAAGGCCTGCCTGGCCTGCTCAGGAAGGGCCCCAGACAAATACTGGCCAATCTGGCCCAGCGCGAAGCTGGGCCACAGCGCCTCGTAGCCCTGAACATCCAGGCCCTTCTTGCGCGCGAAGTAAGCCGGCGGGCCGGAAAAGAAGCGATGCAGCAAGCCCAGGCGGGCCAGTTGCCGGGCCTGGTCGAACATGTGGAAGGTGCTGAAACTGGACGACACGACCTTCAAGACGCTGCCCTCCTGAAACGTGCATCCAGGCTCAGGAAGGGCCGCATGCCCGCCCACCACCACCAGGCCAGCAGGGGCAGGCACACGGCGGCCGTCCAGGGCTGCCACGCCATGGGCAGGATCAGCAACAAAGGTGAGGCGTTGCTCAGGAAGTGCGTCAGGCTGAACCTCGGGTCATACCGGTAAACCAGCCAGGGCACCGCCAGCATGGGGAACACCTCGGCGGCGATCATCGCCATCAGCATGCCGCGCATGCCGCCGTGCAGTGCCCCCACATAGGCCGCGCAGATGGAGACCACCGACCCCAGCAAGGTGACCACCGACATGCCCTTGTGGCGATTGGTCGCCATCAGCAGGTGGCCGTAGATGCCCCAGACCACCTGCGCTGACAGCAACAGCATGAACAGCGTCATCAAGGAGGGCTGGTACAGGCCCACCTTGCCCAGCCACATCTGATAGACCTCGCGGCCAAAGTTCAGCAGGATCATGCTGATGACCACGGTGGCCGAAACGTTCGTCCTCAAGACGGCATTGAAGAGGGCAGCCAGCTGATCGCGCTGCCCTTCGGTGTCCAGGCGCATGAGGTCTGGCCACGCGGCGTGCGACACCATGGCCAACACGGCCTTGATGACGTTCGACAAGGTCCGCATGGTGGAGAAAACCACCACCTGAACCGAGCCCAGCAGGTAACCGGCCACCATCACCGTGCCTTGAACCGACAAGGCCAGGGAGATGTGGATCAAGAAGAACTGCGCGCTGGGCAGCAGCAGTTGCCGCGCCACGTGCCGGCTGGCAAACTGCACCGACAGGATGCCCAGACGGGGGTAAGTCCGGTTCAGGTCGAAAGCGGCGTACACGGCCACCAAGGGCACGGGCAGCATCTGCAGGCAGGCGATGGTCAGCACGCTGGTGCCTTGCAACAGGGCGACGGCCACCATCGCCATTTGCAGCAGTTGCAGGTAGTTGGCCATCATGGCCCCGCGTGCATAGGCCCCCACCGCACGGTAAATGCCCAGCACCAGCCCTTGCGGGATGGTGAAGAACACCTGCAGTGCCAGCACGGCCGACACCACACGCGACACCTCACCCGGCATGTGCTGCAGCTTGAGGTTCGCCAGTTCGGGCCATGTGGCGGTCACGGCCACGAAGATGCCCACCACCACTGCAGGCCAGGCCGTGAAGAGCAGCAAGGCCGTCTGCACGGTTTCGCGGAAGGAGCGCTCATCGTCGGCGGCGAAGAACTGCGTCAGGCGGTTGACCACATAGAAGCTGCCCCCGACTTCCGAGAGCGCCAGGTTGGCGACCACCGCAGAAATCAGCAGCCAGTCACCATAAAGCTCAACGCCCCAGGCCTTGAGGAACAGCGGTGGCAGCACCAGCCTGCTGAGCACACTCAGCACCTGGCTGACCACGCCCACGCCCACGCCCTGTAGCAGGCGGCTGACGACGGAGCCGGACCTCAGGCTGGCGCTGGATGATGGCGAATCGCTCATGTCGGTGGTGGGCGCCGGCTGGCTCATGCGGGCACGGACGACCAGCGTGCGACCTGCACCTTGACCCGCTGCAGCAAGCGCTGCTCCACCCGGGTGCCCAGGTCTGCAGCCAGCAGGATGAGCACGAAGCTGGCCGCAACCAACCCACTCGCATGGACTGGCGTGAGCTGGCCGCTGCCTTGCAGGCGCGTGATGCCGTATGAAAAGGCAGAGACCAGCACCGGGAACTGCACCCAGTAGACCGCGAAAGACACCTTGCCCAGCCAGGCGGACATCGGGCGAGACAACCACGCACACGCACGCGGGGACCGGTAGACGGCGACACACAGCGCCACCGCCAGGGCCATGTCGGCCACCACTTGGATGTGACCCGTCAGCAGCTGAACCAGCACGACCAGGCCCACCACACCCAGCCAGGGCCAGAGCGCAGAAGCCCCCCGCGCTTCCGAATGCGGGACACGGACGCCCAAGCCCTGGGCACCCAGGTAAAAGCCCACGATGAACAAGCCGACGTGCCCACCCAGAGCGATGAACAAGGCCGCAGCGCCCAGGTACAGCGCCGGGCGGTCACCCACGTGCGGATAGGCGGCACAAAGCACGAACACCAGCAAGGAGCCAAAGAGCTCCAGCGACATGGTCCACAAGAACGGGTTGTAGCTCTGTGTGCCATCCACCGAGCCAAACACCTCCATCCAGGCGAAGCGCACCATGCGAAACAGGTTGGGCTCGAACTGCAACCAGCTGCCCAACCAATCTGGCCGGTGCAGAATCTGCCCTGCCTCGTGGTTGAACGAAAGGTGGGCCTTCATCAACGCCCAGACCAGCAGGCAGGACAAGGTGATGGGGATGGCCAGCCGGAAATAGCGCGTCAGGATGATCGGAATGAGGTCGCCAAAATCACGCCGCCGGAAATAGGGCGCCGACAAGGCCGTGCCCGACAGCACAAAAAACACGCTCACGGCCAACTGCCCGTCCATGAAGGGCCGAAACCACACCAGGCGAGCACCCGGCATGACGATGCCCAGGGACTCGTAAACCAGGTGGCAGAGCACCACCATCAAAGCGGCCCACCCCCGCATGCCATCGAGGTGACGCGCCCGCTGGCCGGCCTGGGGCGAGTGCGGCTGTGCAGGCGTCATTCAGGCGATCTCTGCCGGGTTCATCTCGGCGTCGACCATCATCCGAACCACATCGCGCATCTTGTACTGGGCCGCCCAGCCCAACTGGCGCTGCGCCTTGCCCGGGTCGGCACGGCTCACCACCAGGTCGGTGGGGCGCAAGAGGCCCGGGTCGCTCACCACGTGGTCACGCCAGTCCAGGTTGAAGCGGCCAAAAACCTCGCCTGTGAACGCCTCCAGTGACGACGTCTCTCCGGTGGCCACGACATAGTCGTCGGCCACGTCTTGCTGCAGCATGCGCCACATCGCCACCACGTACTCGGGGGCCCAGCCCCAGTCACGCTGGATGCTCAGGTTGCCCAGGTGCAGGGTCTCGGGGCTGCCCTTGGCGATGCGGCAGGCGGCAGAGACGATCTTGCGGGTCACGAAGCGCTCGGGCCGCAGCGGCGACTCGTGGTTGAACAGGATGCCGGACGACGCGTAGATGCCGTAGGCCTCGCGGTAGTTGGCCACCTCCCAGAAGGCCGCAGCCTTGGCCACTGCATAGGGGCTGCGTGGCCGGAAGGCCGTGGTCTCGGAGGCCGGCGTGCCGTCGTTCTCGCCAAAGCACTCGGCAGAGCCGGCGTTGTACAGGCGGATGGGCTTGCCAATGAAACGGATGGCTTCCAGCAGGTTCAAGGTGCCCACACTGATGCTTTCCAGCGTTTCAACGGGCTGCTGGAAGGACAGGCCCACCGAGCTCTGCCCGGCCAGGTTGTAGATCTCTTCGGGCTGCACGTTGGCCAGGGTCTGGATGACGCTGCGGAAGTCGTTGAGCGCCATCGAATCCAGCTTCACCCGGTCGAGGATGCCCAGGCGACGCAGGCTGGCAAACGAGCTCATCTGCGCATCACGCGACACGCCGTGAACCTCGTAGCCCTGCCCCAGCAGCCACTGCGCCAGGTAGGCGCCATCCTGGCCCGAAATCCCGCAGATCAACGCTTTTTTCATGCCTTCGCCTTCTCGCCGCACGCTCACCATATGCTCACCACCAGGCGGCCCTCAGCCTGCGCCAGGCCGGGCTGGCCGGTCGGCCGCGCTGCGAACGCCACCAGCCGGCGCCCAGGGCCAGCACCACGGCGGCCACGAGCGAGATGAACGCCCCACGCAGCACCATGCCGGCACGGGAAGGCTTGGCAAAGCGCTCCGGCACGTCCGCACGGTCCACCTGCTGGATCAGGGGCCCGTCTCTGGATTCATCGACGCGGGCGACCTCATACAAGCGGATCAAGGCGTCCAGCGAGGCCTCCTGCACCTTCATGTTGCGGTAGGCCAGCAAGGCCTTCTGACCCCGCTGCGCAGAGGTGGCCAGGCCGACATCGCCTTGCTCCAGCCTTGCCAGCTGCTGCCGCAAGGCGCCCAGCTCGGCGGCCAGGCGCTGACGCTCCGGGCTTTGCTCGGTGGCGAAGCGGGACACCGCTGCCAGCTGCGTTTCTTTGGTGGCGATCTGGCTGCGCAGCTCGATGCCCGCCCGCACGCCGGCTTCGGCCAGGGTGGTGCTCACGACCATGCCACCTTCGGCCTGGGCCTGCCTGAAGACCTGCTCGGCTTGTGCCAGCGCGTCACGGGCCTTGGCCACCTGCTGCTCGTAGAACTGCTTGCGCTGCTGCGCCTCGGTGATGGCCAGCGTGGCCAGCAGCCTGCGCAACTCGTCAAAATGGCCATTGGCCAGGCTGGCCGCAAAGGCTGCATCCTGGTCGTCCACCGCCACGGTGATGAGCCCTGTCTTGCGCTCGACCGCCATGCTCACCGTCTTGGTCAACATGAAGCGGGTCTCGGCCTGGCTGCTCTTGCCGTAGTGCGCCTTGAGCTTGAAGCGCTCGATCAAGGCGTCCTGCATGCGGCGGGTCTTGAGCAGAGACAGGTAGAGCTCGTCAGGCGCCTTGCCCACGCCGGCACCGGCCATGCCGGCCAGCGCGCCCAGTTGCGCCAGTGCCCCTGCGGCAGAACTCTGTTGCTGTTGGGGCGGCATGATGATGGTGGACGCCGTGTAGAGACGCGGCGCATGCAAGGCCTTGTACACCGACAGCCCGAGGCCCGACAGCAACACGATGAAGAAGAGCCACTTCTGGCTGCCCAGCAAGGCCAGCGCATCCAGCGCGATGTCGCTGCCGGAGCGGGTGTCGACCGAAGCTTCGGTAGAAGGCAAGGAGATGTCAGTCATGCCACACCCGATCAGTTGCCACGCAGGGTCTTGATGGCCGCGGCCCCCAGACTGAACTGGTAGATGATCTGGGTGATGTCCTTGGCGTTGCGGGTGAACACGCTCCAGGCGCTTTCGTGGTCGGCCTTTTCGGGCAGGACGATGACGTCGCCCGGCCAGACTTCCTGGCTCAGCACCGACTTGTACCAGTGCCCGTTGTTGGACAGCACGCTGCCATCAGCCCGCAGCACGAAGAGCTCGTCCACGTCGGCGCCGCTGGTCAGACCCGAGCGGTCAAGGTAGGCCTGCACCGTGGCACCAGGGCTCCAGATCAAAGACGACTCCGTGTTGACCGACCCCAGCACGTAGACGAAGTCCGGCCGCGACGGGATGACCAGCCTGTCCTGGCTTTCCAGCTTCAGGTTGGGCAGCGCGTCGACGCGGGCCTTGTCGCTGTTGAGGCCCAGCATGATGCGGCCGGTGGGCTTGAGGTTGCGCAGGCGATCCACCGCCTGCTTCTGTGCCTGAGCCTCAGCCTGGATGCGCGCCACGGAGGTGCCGCTGTCGGTGCTCGACACGCTGGCGGCGGCCGAACTCAAGCGCGAGTCGGACTGCGACTCCAGGCGGCGCACCAACTGGTCCAGGTTCTCCAGCTGGGCACGTTTGACCTCTTCACGGTAAAACGAAGCGCCGAACAGGTAGGCGTCGTCAGACAAGCCGCCGGCCTGCTGCAGCAACTGAGGCAAGCCGTCACCCGGGCGCATCTGGTAGATGCCGGGGCGGCGCACTTCGCCCTCCACACGCACATAGACAGGCCGCTTGGACTGCGGCACCTGCACGTCGTTCACCGAAAACACCGTCACCACATCACCAGGCTGCAGCAACAGGTTCTCGGGGCTGCTGGCGTCGTCCAGTGCGGCCCCCAGGTTGAAGGGCACCAGCCTCACCGTCACGTCGGCGCGGTTGACACGCTCGACCACCGCGTATTCGAGGTTCACCTCGTCCACCAGGTTGCCTATGCGTTCGGCCAGGGTGACCACATCGTCCTTGTCCTTGCGCAGCACGCTGTTCTGGCGCGCCACGGAATCACGGGACATCAACAAGGCCTTGTTGGGGATCAGGTCGCGCACACGCATGCCCTCGTGCCAGGGCACACGGGCCGGCTGGGTCACGTTGCCGCGCAGCGTGATGGCGTTACCAAATTCGACCGACAGGGCCTGGACAGTCAGCAAGTCGCCGCTGCGCACAGGTGTGTTCAAGCCTGCCGCATCCAGCGCAAAGGACTCGACGCTGCGCGACGGTTTGCGCGCGGGGTCGACACGCTCCAGGTAGGCCTGCTTGGGATCGGCCACCACGGGCAGACCGCCCACCAGGGCCAGGATCTGACCGATGGTCTCCTGCTCGCTGGCCAGCTCGTACACGGCGGGAACGGCCACCTTGCCCACCAGGCCCACAAAGCCCTTGGCCGCTGGGATCACGATGGTGTCGCCATCCTGCAGTCGCACATCGGCGTGCTTGTCGCCCTTGACGATGAAGTCATAGAGGTCGAGCTCTGTGACGACCTGGCTGCCGCGTTTGACCTGGATGTGACGCATGCTGCCCAGGTTGTTGGGGCCGCCGGTGGCGAACAGGGCGGACACCAGCGTGGCCGCACCCGAGAGCGCGTAGGCGCCAGGCTGGCGCGCCTGGCCCACGAGGTATACCGTGATGCTGCGCATCTGCCCCTGGGTGACAGACAGCTGCACGTCCTTGTAGTAGCGCGAGATGGCCGCGCGGATGGTGGGTTCCAGTTGCGATGACTGCAGACCGGCCAACGGCACACTGCCCACACGGGGGATGAAGATCAGGCCATTGCGGTCCACGACCGTGCGGACGTCGATGTCCACCGAGCCCCAGCCGCGGATCTGCACCTCGTCGCCCGGGCCGACACGGTAGTCGCTGGCCACAGGCATGGACGGGCTGGCGCCAAACGCCCCGGTCTGGGTGAAGAAATCGGCGCCGAACAGGGGCAGGGCCTCGCCCGATGCGTCTTGCGCAAACTTCTGGAAATCGTTCGGGGGCAAGGGCGCCAGCCGAAGCGGCGCCACATCTTGTGCGGGGTTGGGTTTGGCAGGCGATGCCGCATCCACCTTGCGAATCGCCGCCACCCCGGAGCGCACGGATTCGGCCGTGGACCTGGCGGTGCCGGTCGCTGGCACGCCATTGCCCGTGGGGGGCTGGTTGACTGTCGCGCCGCCGGCGTTGAGTTGAGGGTCATCAGAGGCCTGTTGAGCCTGGGCCGCCAGAGCGCCGCACACCTGCACCGCGAGCACCACAAGGGCCCGCTTCAAGCCGCGTTTGACCAATTGCCTTTGCCGCATGAAACCCCGTCTTCCCAGCTGAAAAAGTCCGGGCCATTGTAGGTGGGGGATGCCCGGCCAGACGGGTGGTGCCGGCAGATCCGCAACATCACAACGGGCGACCCTCAGAGCCATAGTCAGTGACTATTTAATGAGTAAGCTCAATCAACTTCACGCATGAACCAAAGGTCCCTACAGTCACACCATCGCCTCACGGCCACCCCAGCCCCAGAAAGGAAGCCCCCATGTCCTCCCCCTTCCACAACCCGGCCTCGGTCACCATCCAGAACCTCGAATCCGCCTTCGCCGGCGAATCCATGGCCCACATCAAGTACCGCTACTTCGCCAAGCTGTGCCGCGAGATGGGCGACGAAGAGACCGCCAAACACTTTGAACACACGGCCGACCAGGAAGTGCTGCACGCCTTCGGCCACCTCGACCTGCTCTTCCCCAAGACCAACATGAGCCCGGCCAAGGCCCTGCAGTTCGCCATCGAAGGCGAAACCTACGAGTACACGACCATGTACCCGGGCTTCCGCAACGCCGCCGTGGCCGAGGGCAACGACGCCGCCGTGAAAGAAATCGACGAGCAGATCGCCGAATCCAAAGAACACGCGGCCGCTTTCAAGGCCGTGCTGGACAAGGCCGCCAAGCGCTTTGCGGCCCTGGCCAAGGTCGAAGAGCGCCACGCCAACGCCTACCAGGCCGTGCTGGACAAGATCTCGGCCTGAACCGTCACCGAACTGACGTTTAATCCACCTTTCTGACGCGCTGGCGCCCCAGGCAGGCGCTGCCGTGCGCCACAATTCACCCCCGTTTTTGGAAGAAACCATGAAGACTTATCAGTGCGTTGTTTGCGGCTTTGTGTATGACGAGTCCAAGGGCCTGCCCGAAGAAGGCATCGCCCCCGGCACCGCCTGGGCCGATGTCCCCGACAGCTGGGTCTGCCCCGACTGTGGCGTCGGCAAGTCCGACTTCGAGATGATTGAAATCTGATCCCGGCGGCTTGCACCATGTCTGACCCCATCGTCATCGTCGGCGCCGGCCTCGCGGGCTACAACCTGGCCCGCGAGCTGCGCAAGCTCAACCCCGAGCTGCCCCTGGTGGTGGTCAGCCGCGACCACGCCGGCTTTTACTCCAAGCCCATGCTGTCCAATGCCCTGGCCGGCAAGAAGACCGCCGCCACGCTGGTGATGAAGCCCGCGGAAAAGATGGCCGATGAGCTCAAGGCCCAGGTGCTGCCCAACCTTGAAGTGACGGGCGTGGACACCGCCGCCCGCCAGCTCACCATGAGCAATGGCCAGAACCTGGTCTACCGCGACCTGGTGCTGGCCCTGGGTGCCGACCCCATCCGCGTGCCGCTGACCGGCGACGCGGCCGACACGGTGCTGTCCGTCAACGACCTGGACGATTTCGCCCGCTTTGCGCAGGCGCTGGACGTCGGCCAGACCGGTGCACCCGTGCAGCGTGTGGCCATCCTGGGCGCCGGCCTGATCGGTTGCGAGTTCGCCAACGACCTGCTGGCGCGCCAGATCGCCCCCACCGTGCTGGACCTGGCCGACCGCGCCCTGGGCCGCCTGCTGCCCCCCGAGGCCTCGGCGCTGCTGCAAGGCAAGCTGGAAGCCGGCGGTGCGCAGTTCAGGTTTGGCGTGGGCGTGAAGGCCGTGGACAAGGTGGACGGCGGCCTGCGCCTGACCCTGACCGACGACAGCACCCTGGACACCGACCTGGTGGTCTCTGCCATCGGGCTGCGCCCGCGCACGGCGCTTGCCCAACTGGCTGGTGCCGCCGTGGGCCGTGGCGTGCAGGTGAGCCGCGAGCTGGCCACCTCCGTGCCCCATGTGCATGCCCTGGGCGACTGCGCCGAGGTGCAGGGCCTGGTGCTGCCCTATGTGATGCCGCTGATGGCCCAGGCCCGCGCCCTGGCCGCCACGCTCAACGGCAACCCCACGCCTGTGGCCTACCCGGCCATGCCCGTGACGGTGAAGACGCCGGCCTGGCCCACCGTGGTCTGCCCGCCCCCCGCTTCGGTGGACGGCCAGTGGCAGGTCACCCAGGACGCCGATGGCCTGACCGCGCTCTTCGTGAACCCGGCCCAGGCAGACGCCCCCCTGGGTTTTGCGCTGCAAGGCAAAGCCGTGACGCAACGCCAGGCCCTGGCCAGCAAGCTGCCCGCCTGGCTGTGAAGCTCAGCGGCCGGCCTGCTGAACCTTCACCCGGATTGCGTTAACCTTCAGACCCTGGGCAGCCAGCGCGTCCATCAGGCGCGGCTGCAACTGGCGCAGCTTGGCCGACACGGCCGAGTTCGGCGCCAGCAGGGTCCACCCCTCTTCGTCCCACCCACCGGCTTTCACCTGGCTGGCCATGGCCGGCGGCAGGTGCGCGCGCACCACGGCCAGGCAAGCTTCCGAGGCCTGCAGGCGCTTCATCAGGCTGTCCAGCGGTGAGTGCCGTTTGGCCATCACCCGGGCCAACGGCGGCACGTCAGGCACCATGGGCCTGAAGGTGGGGGCTTTGGAGAGGCGGCGCGGGCTCATGCCCCGCATTGTCCACGGCAGAAGGAGTTCTTGCGCATGCAGATCATGATCACGACCGGTGTGCTCCAGCGCACCCGGGTCTTGCAGTTCACGCCGGTGACGCTCACGCTCACCTTGCTGGCGCTCACCCTGCCGCTGATGATGTTCAGCCTGCTGGTCTACAACGCCGTGCTGCTCAAGGCCGCCCGCCAGCAATGGCCCATCATTTCGCAAGCCGTGCGCTACGTGGAACAGCAAGAGATTGCCCAGCGCGACCGTTACATGCGAGAGAACCTCGACGCCATGGCAGAAAAGGTGGGTGACCTGCAGGCGCGCCTGATGCGCCTAGAGGCCGTCAGTGAACGCGTGGCGGGCATGGCCGGCATGAAACCCGATGACCTCAAGCAGATCCAGGCCGAACCCAAGGGCGCCAGCGGCGGCCCGCTGGTGGGCGTGCAGGAGGCCACCGCATCCGTACGCACGCTCAAAGACCTGGACGACCAGGTCAGCAGCCTGCAAACCACGAGCGACCTCAATGCCGACGCCTTCACGCTGATCGAATCCCGCCTGTTCGAGGCCCGCATGACCGCCCTGATGGTGCCCAGCAGCCCGCCCGTGGACGGCCCCATCGGCTCAGGCTTTGGCTTTCGCACCGACCCCTTCACGCATCGCCCTGCCCTGCACACGGGGCTGGACTTCCCCTCCGACCCGGGCACGGCCATCCTGGCTGCGGCCGGCGGCGTGGTGATGTCGGCCGGGCCGCACCCGCAGTACGGCATGCTGGTCGAGCTGGACCATGGCAACGGCCTGGTCACGCGCTACGCCCACACGTCGAAGATGCTGGTCAAGCAAGGCGACCTGGTCAAGCGTGGCCAGAAGATCGCCGAGGTGGGCAACACCGGCCGCAGCACCGGCCCGCACCTGCACTTCGAGGTGCTGGTGGAAGGCGTGCAGCAGAACCCGGCCAAGTTCCTGGCCCTGCACAACGGCAACAACAATGGCAACGCCACTTCACAAGCCAGTAACACGGCTTCGGTAAAGTAAGGCCCCATGTCGCGCCGGCCGCAGGGCTACCTGAACGCCTTCCAACGCACGCACTGGGTCTGGCACCTGGTGCTGGCGGCGTTCGTGCTGCTGGCCCAGCTTGCAGCGGCCCGGCACAGCCTGCAGCACATCAAGAAGCTTGACCCGGACGCCACCCACACGGTGTGCGTCGAATGCCTGGGCCTGCATGCCGCAGACCAGACCGGCCCGGCGCACACGCCGCCCAGCCTGCAGTGGCATCGGCCGCCAGAGCAACTGGCCGCCCAGCCTTTGCCACGTGGTCACCACCCGGTCACCACGACGGCTTACCTGAGCCGAGCCCCGCCCGCCCTTTCTGCCTGAACACCCTGAGGCCCCGGGCATTGCCGCCCGAGGGCCATGCCTTGTTCACGGCCAGGTCTGCCGCAGCAGACACAGCCGTTTCGCAGAAAGACACCCATGACAGCCATGCAACGCATGCGCGTGGTCGCACCTGCCCTGGTCGCGACCGGCGTTTTCCTGTCCGCCCCCCAAGCCCGGGCGGACGACAACAGCTTCAACCCGGCCGTGTCCGTGGTGCTCAGCGGCACTTACGCCAGCCTCCAGAAGGACCCACAGACCTGGCGCATGCTGGGCTTCATCCCCGGTGGCGATGGGCTGGGACCAGGCCAGCGCAGCTTCAGCCTGGGCGAGTCCGAGCTGGGCTTGAGCGCAAACATCGACCCGATGTTCTTTGGCTCGCTCACGCTGTCCGTCTCTGGCGACGACAAGATCTCGGCCGAAGAGGCCTTTGTGCAAACCACCTCTCTGCCCGAAGGCCTGAAGGTGAAGGTGGGCCGCTTCTTCAGCGGCCTGGGCTACCTCAACGAGCAGCACGCCCACACCTGGGACTTCGTGGACGCGCCCCTGGCCTA
>CANBQJ010000009.1 GCA_947371645.1 Burkholderiales bacterium
AAGCGCACCGAAGAACGCCTGGCCCGCATGGCCCACTTCGATACGCTCACCGGCCTGCCCAACCGCGTGCTCATCCACGAGCGCCTGGCCCACGCCATCAACCTGGCCGAGCGCCACCACACCCTGGTCGGCGTGGTCTTCATCGACCTGGACAACTTCAAGACCGTCAACGACGGCCTGGGCCATGCCGCCGGCGACAGCCTGTTGCGCCAGGTCTCGCAGCGCCTGCTGTCTCGGGTGCGCGAAGAAGACACCCTGGGCCGGCTGGGTGGCGACGAGTTCATCCTGGTGCTGGAACACCTGCGCCACCCGCAGCAGGCCGCCCACGTGGCCGCCAGCATCCTGGAGACGCTCAACGAGCCCTTTACGCTGGACGGCGGCCAGCAGGTCTATGTCCGCGCCAGCATCGGCATCAGCATGTACCCCGGCGACGGCCACGAGGCGACCGACCTGGTGCGCAATGCCGACGCCGCCATGTACGAGTCCAAGCGCCGGGGCCGCAACGCCTTCCACTTCTACACCGAAGCCTTCACCACCGAAGCCAACAGCCGCCTGCAGCTGGAAACCCGCCTGCGCCAGGCCGTGGAGCACGGCGAGTTCGTGCTGCACTACCAGCCCATGATCCGCCTGAGCGACCGCGCCATCGTGGCCGTGGAAGCGCTGGTGCGCCTCAAAACCCCCGCCGGCGAGGTCGACGGCTGGGGCCCGGCGGTGAGCCCGCACGAGTTCATCCCCGTGATGGAAGACACCGGCATGATCGTGCCGCTGAGCGAATGGGTGCTGCTGGAGGCCTGCCGCCAGGGCAAGGCCTGGCTGGACGCCGGCATGGAGTTTGGTCGCGTGGCGGTGAACCTGTCGCCCAGCGAGATCCGGCGTGGTGGCGTGGTGGAGCGCCTGTCGCGCATCCTCAACGAAACCGGCCTGCCGCCCGAGCGCCTGGAAATCGAAATCACCGAAACCGGCCTGATGGAATCCGGCCTGGGCGCCGAGCAGTTCCTGCAGATGCTGCACGGCCTGGGCGTGATGTTGTCCATCGACGACTTCGGCACGGGCTACTCGTCGCTGGCCTACCTCAAGCGCTTCCCGGTGCACCAGCTGAAGATCGACCGCAGCTTCATCCAGGACCTGCCGGGCAACGACAACGACTGCCAGCTGGTGTCGACCATGATCAGCATGGCGCGCGGCCTGCGCCTCAATGTGGTGGCAGAAGGCGTCGAAATGCCCGATCAGGAAGCCTTCCTGGCCAGCCGTGGCTGCGACATCGTGCAGGGCTACCTCTACAGCCGGCCGGTGTCTGCCACACATCTGGAAGCCCTGCTGCCGCATGTGCCTTCAGACAAAAAAGCACGATCGTTCGATAATGACCCGATCGATGCCCTCCCTGCCGGACATGTCTGACGCCCACACCGCACCCCAAGCCCCTGCCCTCACCCCCATGGCCGACCTGCTGGCACGCCGCCAGCGCGAGGGCGACGTCATCCGGTTCACCGTGACGCCCGACTGGGGGCAAGGCCGCACCACCTTCGGCGGCCTCTTGTCGGCCCTGGCCGTACAGGCCATGCGCGACGTCTGCGGCAGTGACTGGCCCTTGCGTGCACTGCAGACCAACTTCGTGGGCCCCGTGGCCCCGGGCAGCTTCGATGTGGACGTGACCTTGCTGCGGCAAGGCAAGAACGTGCGCCAGGCCCATGCCCGCGTCACCCAGCTGGACGGCAACGGCCAGTTGCAGGTCGGGGGCGTGCTGATGGGCGTTTTTGGCAGCGGGCGGGCGTCGTCCCTGCCCCACCTGCGCCCCACCCTGCCCGCCGTGGCCGTGGGGCCTGAGCAGGCCTTCGTCTGGCCCTACATCGAGGGCGTGACACCGGCCTTCACGCGTCACGTCGAGGCACGCCATGCCGAAGGCGTCACCCCTTACACCGGTGACAGCAACTGGTTCAGCCGCACCTACGTCAAGCTGCGCCAACCCGCCGGCACCGACAACGAACTGACCGCCGTGTTGCTGGCCGATGCCGGCCCCACGCCGGCCCTGGGGGCGCTGACGGCACCGGCCATGGCGTCTTCGGTGTCCTGGGCGCTGGAGTTGCGCCCGGTGGCAGGCGAGCACGCCGAAGGCCTGTGGCGCATGGACAAGACCGCCCTGGCCACGGGTGAGGGCTACGTCAACGAAAAGACCGAGCTGTGGACGCCAGACGGCCAGCTGGCCGCCCTGGGTTACCAGGTGGTCGCCGTGTATGCCTGAAGCCGGTGCCGCTCCCCAGGCGGCCCTGGACACCGCCACCGAAGCCCCAGGCTCTCTGCTGGCCCTGTTCTGGGCCTTCACCAGCCTGGCCCTGCAGGGCTTTGGCGGGGTGCTGGCCGTGGCCCAGCATGAGCTCTGTGTGCGCCGCCGCTGGCTCACCGCGCAGGAATTCGTCACCCTGCTGGCCAGCGCCCAGGTGATGCCCGGCCCCAACGTCTGCAACCTGTCGCTCATGATTGGCGACCGCTTCTTTGGCTGGCGTGGCGCCCTCGTGGCCCTGGCCGGCATGATGACGGCGCCCATGGCCTTGATGCTCACCCTGGCCTGGCTGCTGGGCCTGGCCCAGCATCAGGGTCAGTCACCACAGGCTGCTGGCGCGATCAAAGGTGCGCTGTGGGGCATCACGGCGGTGGCCGCTGGCCAGATCGTGGGCACGGTGCTCAAGCTGGCCGCGCCGGTCAGGCAGCACGTGCTGGGCTGGCCCGCGTGCGTCGCCATCGCCACCCTGGTCTTTGCCGTGATGTTCATCCTGCACTGGCCGCTGGTCCACGTGCTGCTGGGGGCGGGCAGCCTCACCTGCGCCTTCACCTATGTGGTCTTGCGCCGGCAGGCCGGCAGGCCTTCACCCCAAGGCGGCAAGGCATGAGCCCGCTGGCCTGGCAACCTGACCAGTGGTGGGCCTTGTTCTCGCAGTTCCTGCCCTTGTCGCTGATGGCGGTGGGCGGTGCCATCACGCTGGTGCCCGACATGCACCAGCGCCTGGTGGTCGAACACCACCTGCTGAGCGACACCGATTTCACCGGTGCGATCGCCTTGGCCCAGGCTGCACCCGGCCCCAATGTGCTGTTCGTGGCCTTGATGGGCTGGTACAGCGCCGGCCTGGGCGGCGCTCTGGGCAGCATGCTGGGCGTGATGCTGCCCTCCACCACGGTGACGCTGCTCCTGTCACGCTGGGTGTCGGCGCGCCGCCACTGGCTGGGCGTGCAGGCCTTTCAGGCCGGGCTGGTGCCGGTGACACTGGGCCTGCTCCTGGCCACCGGCGCCCTGCTGGCGCCCTCGCCTGGCCAGCACCCTGCTGCCTTGCTGCTCAGCGCCGTGGTGGCCGGGCTGGTGTGGCGCACCCGCCTGCCTCTGATCTGGCTGGTGGGCGCGGGGGCGGTGCTGGGCGCCCTGGGCTGGGTCTGACGCCACTTCCCTCATCGACAAGGACTGCCGCATGCCTGAACCGCTGAACCTGAACATCACCCACCTGGCCGCGCAAGGCCGCTTCGAGGCCCACGTCGATGGCCTGCGCTGTGAGCTGGACTACGTGCTGCAGGGGCAGGTCATGGCCATCACCCACACCGGCGTGCCGCCTGCGCTGGAAGGCCGTGGCATCGCGGCCCGGCTGGTGGAAGCTGGCCTGCAATGGGCGCAGGCCGAAGGCCTGAAGGTGAGGCCGGTGTGCAGCTATGTGCAGGTCTATCTGCGTCGCCACCCGGAGTGGCAAGCGCTGCTGGCCTGAGGCCCGCCGGCCAAGCTGCCCAGGTGAACTGGCGCTTCATGGCGCCGTGGCGCCATCCGGCACGCCCATCAGGCGCGCCCGCTGGGCCGGTGACAAGGCAGCGTCCAGCGCCTGCACAAAGCGGGTCTGGATGGCATAGGCGCGGGCAGGCGAGGCATCGATGGTCGACACCCGAAACAGCATGCCGTCCGGAATCGCCCGACGCAGACCTGACTTGAACTGGGCCCATCTGAAGTCGCTGTCGTCCACCACGAGGCGGTCCCCCAGCAGCCGCCAGTAGGTGATGGGCTCGTTGCGGCCAGGCATCTGGGCCACCAGGCGCGTCACCGGCATGGCCTTGCCGTTCACGAGAAGCTGGCCCGCCTGAGGCGCTGACACCGCGAAGCCGCCGGTGCGGTAGCAGACCTCCGGGCGGTGCATCTGCAGGCCCACCGACTGGCGGCGTCCATAAGCCACCGACACCATCACGCGCTCGCCGGAGTCGTCCATGTAGACACGCTCCAGGACCTGGTCGTACATCTCATAGGCCTTGGCGGCTTCCACCGCCGGGCGCACCATGCCTGCGGCCACCGGGTCCAGCCGCCAGCTGCCAAACCGGGCCGGCACCAAGGATTCCAGCGGCAGCTGGGTGCGTTGCCTGGCATCCTGGGCATCCGGCACCTGCCACCAGGCGCCCACCAGCGCAACGGTCAACATGAGCAGGGCCAGGCCCCGGTCACGCCAGCTGAGCGATGCGGCAGATGGGCTGGCCGTGGCGCCACTCATGTCGCAGCCCCCGGGGTACGGGGCACCGGGTCAGGGAACAAGCGCCCCAACACCACATCCACCAGGGCCATCAGCCCCAACGCGAAAGCAAACAGCAGCACGCCGGCGAAGCGGTGCACAAAGCCCTGCCCGATGGCGTCACCCAAGTGGTACGTGACCAGCACCAGCACCATCACCCGCAGCACATTGGCCACGAAGGACACCGGCACCGCCAGACAGGCCAGAAGGATGTTGCGCACACGGGAGCCGTGCCCGGCCAGGTGGCTGTAGAGCAGGCCCATGGCCTCCAGCACGAACATCGAGTGCAGGCCGGCGCAGGCTTCGGCCACCAGCAGCTGGTATTGGCCCACGGTCAGCACCACGCCAGCGCGGCCCACGGGGTAACCGGCGCCTTGCAGCAAGAGCGCCGCCAGGGCCGACACCCCTTCCTTGAGCGGGCCGGTGAGCGCCAGCACCCAGGCGAAAGGCAGCGGCAGCACAAACAGCGCAAACAGCCAGACGAACCAGGTTTGCCGCAGGCCACGCCAGCCTTTGAACCACCACAGCAGCTGCGCGCTGATGCACCACAGCGCCAGCATCTCGATGCGGATGAACTCTTGTGTGCGGCCCAGCAGGTAGAGCAAGAGGGTGAGGGCCATCAGGGCCATTTCGGCGGGGCCAGGCACATGACGAGAGATGGTGCCCAGTGCGGGCAGCTGCCGCCACAAGAGCCAGGCCGCCACACCCAGCAGCAGCGGCTCATGCCCCCGGCTGTAGGCCATGCCTGCACCGGCCGTCAGGCCCCACAAGGTGGGCAAGGCCAGCGCCAGCCAGGCCGCGCTCAGGAACCAGACCGAAGCAGTTGAGCGCTCAGCCATGGGCGGAGTCAGGGTGCCGCAGAGGCCGCTTTGGCTGGCGGGGCTGAGGGTGACGCAGAGGCTGCCGACACCAGTGAAGCAGCACCGGACGCCGGCAAGGCCTCGGCCTCGGCTTTGGCAAAGACGCCCTTGCGCTCGACCTTGGACTGGCCATGGACTTCGTCCATGCCTGCCTTGACCTGGGCGCGGCGGGCGCTCGTGATCAGCACGGACTTGATGGCTTCGGTTGCCGTGTTGCGGGACAGGGGCTTGGGCTCGGCCTTGATGACCGTCAGCAACGCCATGCCCGTGGTCTGGGGCACGACCAGAGACTGCCCATCCTTGAGGAACACGAGCTTGGGCAGCAGGTCCATGGGCAGGTCTTCCGCCCACTGGGTGCCTGTCTGGCTGCTGAACTGCACGGGCTGCGACTCCAGCAACTGCTTGAGCGCATCGAAACTCACGGTGTGTTCGACCTTGTCCTTCAGGCCCGCCAGCGCACTGGCATCACCCTTCACCAAGGTCTGGGTCAAGGTGTATTGCTTGCGGTTGGAAAACAGCTCGGGGTGGTCGTCGTAGTACTTGCGGATGGCTTCGCTGTCAGGCTGATCGGCCTTGGCGGCCAGCTCGTCCTGGTAGGCACGTGCCAGCACCTCGCGCTTGGCCAGCTCCATGGCCTGGATGACGGCTGGTGCCTTGTCGAGGTTGAGCCGGCGTGCAGCCTGAGCGGCCATCTCCTGCTCGATGAGGGCATCCAGGGCACGGCGGCCTGCGGCATCGCCCAGCGCCGACAAGCCCGGGTTGCGAACCAGGTAAGCCTTGACCTGGTGCACCGAAATCTCGCTGTCGTTGACCACCGCGGCCACCTGGTCCGTTTCCTCACCTTTGAGCTTCTCGGAGAACGGGCAGGCGCTCAGCCCGGCAAGCGCCCCGAGGGCAAACAACAAGCCCCAAGGCCTCAGGCGGCGTGGCTTCGAAACAGGTGGGAGGGGGGAGGTGACGTACGCTGCAGGGGTGTGGGGCATCTTGAACTGACCAGTTTCACGCCGGGAACAATGAACGTGCGGTCACCAAGTATGAACGAAAGCTTGCAAATGTAAGCATTGCGTATCACAAAAACAAGGGGCGTCTCCGGCCCCAACTTGGCCGTTCAGGCGGGGCGTTTGGCGCGGCGGCACAGCAGGCCCACGCCCATCAGCCCCATGAGCGACATCGCCAGGTCAGAGGCTTCCGGTGCGCTGGATGCCACCGCCTGCACCGTGGCGGCATAGTTGCCTGCCGTGCGCCCTTCGGTCAGCTTGGCACCCGCCAGCGCCGAGCCCGTGAACAACAGCGCGTACTCGTGCCCGGCCAGCAGGCCACTGAAGCTGAACTGCCCCGGGGATGTGTCCGTGCTGCCCACCTGGATGTTGGTCGCCCAGTCGATGAGGGACACGCTGTCGAGCTGGACGTCGCGCGACACCATGGCCACGTAGGAGGTGTCGGTGGTGCGGCCGGTGACACCTGAAAAGCCCTTGTCCAGGGTGAAGGTGTAGTAGTCCGAAAATGCCTGGGTCTTGGTGAAGACGTTGGACACCGCGGCGCCCGCACCGCTCAAGCCATCGAGTTCCTGAACGCGGACAGAGGCCTGGCTGGCGGTCACGACACCCAACAGGGTCAGCGCCAGTGCCAGAAATTTGAAGGGAAATTGCATGTGGAAACTCGCTGGTCAAGACAGTGCAAGCATTCTTGACCGCAGGCTCCCTGCGCCGCATCCCCGCAGCGCGGGGCAGACCCCCTGCACCGCGTGACCTAGTACACGCTTTCCACGAATTTCGACATCTGACGCGCCGCGCCCTGGTGGCGAGCGATCAATTCGACGGCCTTCTGGCCCACCGCAGCCAGGTCGGTTTCGGCCAACAAGCGGTCGACACGCCGCACGGCTTCGCCAGCATCGGCCACCCGCCAGGCCACCCCCGCTTCTTCGCACACCTGCGCCGCCTGCTCGAAGTTGAAGGTGGACGGGCCCATCACCACCGGGCAGCGGCAGGCCGCCGCCTCGATCAGGTTCTGGCCACCCAGAGGCGCAAAACTGCCCCCCAGCAAGGCGCATTGCGAGGCCGCGTAGTAGGCCGGCATCTCGCCCATGGAATCGCCCAGCCAGACATCGGCGGCCAGTGCGGCCTGGTCCGGCATGCCACCTGCCCAGGCAGAGCGGCGCGAACAGCGCAAGCCCATGGACAAGACCAGCGCATGGACCTCGTCAAAGCGCTGCGGGTGGCGCGGCACCAGCAACAGGCGCGCGCCGAGTGAGGGCGATCGGCCTGGCGCTGTCCAGGCTTGCAGGATGGGCGACTCTTCGCCCTCGCGCGTGCTGGCGGCCATCACGATCGGGCGAGGGCTGGCCAGACGCCAGGACTGGCCACGCTGCAGCAATTCAGGTTGGGGCTGCAAATCGAACTTGAGGTTGCCGCACACCTCCACCCGCGCCACACCCATCTGCGCCAGGCGGCGGGCGTCATCGGCCGTCTGGGCCAGCGCCAGCGTGATCCGGCGGGCCGCTGGCTGCATCAACGCTGCCAGTCGCAAGCCGCTGCGCAGGCTCTTGTCGCTCAGGCGGGCATTGGCCAGCACCACGGGCAAGCCCGCCTGCTGGCTCACCGCCAGCATGGCCGGCCAGACTTCGGTCTCCATCAGCACGGCCACCTGCGGGCGATGCCGCACCAGGAAGCGCCGCACGCTGCCAGGGGTGTCCCAGGGCATCCAGGTGTGCACATCGCCGGCTTGCAGCAAGGGCTCGCCGGCGTCCCAACCTGTGGCCGTGCCGCAGGTGAGCAGCAGGCGCATGCCAGGCCATTGCTGGCGCAGCGCATTCACCAGGGGCACCGCAGCGCGGGTCTCACCCAGCGAGACCGCGTGCAACCACACGGTGGGGCCAGAGGCACCGCCGGCCGTTTTCGGGCCCCAGCCCAGGCGAGCCCACACCTGGCGCCGGTAGCCAGGCTCTACGCGCCCCCGCCACCACAGGCGGGCCAGGTACAGCGGCGTGATCAGGCGCAGCAGCCAGGCATAGGCCGCCAGGGCGGCATGTTCGCGCAAAGTCGTCAAAGGCAGGGCGTGACCTGAGGGTCAGTGGGCGCTGGCGCCCACGTGTGCATCCGGCTTGACCACGTGGATGGCGGCCATGAACTGGGCCTGGATGCGATCCAGCGCCGCCTGGTTCTGGCCTTCGAAGCGCAGCACCAGCACCGGCGTGGTGTTGGAGGCCCGCACCAGGCCGAAGCCATCGGCGAAATCCGCGCGCAGGCCGTCGATGGTGTGCACCTCCAGGGCATCGGGGAACTTGGCCGTGGCCTTGAGCTTGGCCACCACCTCGTGGTGCTCACCCTCGGCGCACGGCACGTTCAACTCCGGTGTGCTGAAGCTGGTGGGCAAGGCGTCGAGCACCGCGCTGGGGTCGCTCACCTTGCTCAGAATTTCCAGCAGGCGGCCAGCCGTATAGGTGGCGTCGTCAAAGCCATACCAGCGCTCGGCAAAAAAGATGTGGCCGCTCATCTCACCGGCGAAAGGCGAGCCGGTTTCCTTGAGCTTGGCCTTGACCAGCGAGTGCCCGGTCTTGTACATCACGGGCACGCCACCGGCTTCGCGGATGGCCTGGGACAGGCGCTGGCTGCACTTGACGTCGAAGATGATCTGGGCGCCAGGCACGCGGCTCAACACGTCGCGTGCGAACAGCATGATCTGGCGGTCCGGGAAGATGTTGTGGCCATCCTTGGTGACCACGCCCAGGCGGTCGCCGTCGCCATCGAAGGCCAGGCCCAGCTCGGCACCGTGCTCGGCCACCGCGGCGATCAGGTCACGCAGGTTTTCGGGCTTGGACGGATCAGGGTGGTGGTTGGGGAAGTCGCCATCGACCTCTGAGAACAGCTCGATGACCTCACAGCCCAGGGCGCGCAGGATGCCCGGCGCCGACGCCCCGGGGATGCCGTTGCCCGAATCGACCACGATCTTCATCGGGCGGCTCAGCTTGCAGTCGCCGATGATGCGCTGGGTGTACTCAGCCAGCACGTCGAGCTGCGACAACTTGCCCTGGCCCTGCGCATAGTCTTCGCGCTCGATGCGCTGGCGCAGGCCCTGGATGTCGTCGCCATAGATGGCCTTGCCGGCCAGCACCATCTTGAAGCCGTTGTAATCCTTGGGGTTGTGGCTGCCTGTCACCTGGATGCCGCTGCGGCAACCCAGCTCGGCGCGCGTGGCGGCCACGTAGTACAGCATGGGCGTGGTCACAGCACCCAGGTCGATCACGTCGATGCCAGTGGACTGCAGGCCACGCGTCAAGGCGGCGCTCAAGGAAGGGCCGGAGACGCGGCCATCGCGGCCCACGGCCACGACTTTTTCACCCAGGCGCAAAGCCTCGGTCCCGAAGGCGCGCCCGAGGTGCTCGGCCACGGCCTCGCTCAAGGTCTGTCCCACGATGCCCCGGATGTCGTAGGCCTTGAAGATCGACGCGGCAACTTGCATGGTGCTCCTCTGTACAGGTGATGCGCGCATTGTAGGGAGCCCCCATGACGCCTGGCCACGCAGGTGTGGCACAAAGGCCCTCTTGCTCGGCCTTCACCGCTCAGATGGGGGCCCACCCCCTAAGATGCCGGCCATGAAACCGACGGACCTCGCGCGCATGCTGCTGCTGGCGGCCATCTGGGGCGCCTCATTCATGTTGCTGCGCACAGCCACGCCGGCCCTCGGGCCCTGGGTGGTGGCCGGGGGCCGGGTGTTCGGCGGGGCTTGTGTGATCGGCTTGTGGATGGCCTGGCGCCGAGAGGCCCTGCCCGCCCGTCGCCACGCCCCGGCGCTGCTGATCACGGCCCTGCTTTCCGCCGTGCTGCCCTTTGTGGGTTTCAGCTGGGCCTCACGCAGCCTGCCGGCCGGGCTGATGGCCATCCTCAACGCCACCACGCCCATGTGGGGTGCCCTGGTCGGCTGGGCGTGGGCCAAAGAGCCCATGGGCTGGCGGCGGGTGGGTGGCCTGGCGCTGGGCTTTTTCGGGGTGGCGGTGCTGGTCTGGCCCGGTCAGGCCACGGCAGACGCCCTGCCCATGGACGGCACCCGGTGGCTGAGCGTTGCGGCCGCACTGGGCTCGACCTTGATGTACGCCCTTGCCGTGCACCAGAACCACCGGCAACTCGGTGAGTTGGCACCGGTGCCCAACAGCCTGGGCACCTTGGCGATGGCCAGCGTCACCTTGGCCCCGTGGGTGGCGTGGGACGGCTTGTCTCGCAGCCAGACCTTGCTGGCGGCGCCGGCGCCAGCATGGCTTGCCTTGGCGGTGCTGGCGGTGATGTGCACCGGCGTGGCCTATCTGCTGTTTTATGAACTGCTGGCCCGCATCGGCCCCAGCCCCACACTGACGGTGACTTACCTCATCCCCGTGTTCGGCATGCTGTGGGCCCACCTGCTGCTCGATGAAGCCATCACTGCGCGCATGCTCACCAGCGTCGCCCTGGTGCTGCTGGGCGTGTGGTGGGCTCAGCAACAAAAGAAAAAGCCCTGACACCGGCAGGCATCAGGGCTTCTTGCATGTGGCGGAGTGGACGGGACTCGAACCCGCGACCCCCGGCGTGACAGGCCGGTATTCTAACCAACTGAACTACCACTCCATGTGGTTGATGACTGCAGCCGCTCATGCACAACATGCGCGACCCAAGTGCCATCACAACTTGGCGTCCCCTAGGGGATTCGAACCCCTGTAGCCACCGTGAAAGGGTGGTGTCCTAGGCCTCTAGACGAAGGGGACTGAAAACCGTCGAAACTGAAACCTGCCTCGCTGCCGTCTGCCCAACCGCCGCCCCGCAAGGGGAGGTGGTGGAGGTAAGCGGGATCGAACCGCTGACCTCTTGCATGCCATGCAAGCGCTCTCCCAGCTGAGCTATACCCCCGTGGATCTGACGATCACAGGTTGCCAGACTGGCACCGAGACTGATTCCATCAACAGCGCCGCTGTGTCACCAGCAACGCTCAACAAAGAGCTGGCGGAGTGGACGGGACTCGAACCCGCGACCCCCGGCGTGACAGGCCGGTATTCTAACCAACTGAACTACCACTCCGCAGTGGTTCAACTAACCTGACGTCTGTGCCTGCCCATGTCAAACATGTACAGACCAAGTGCCGTCAAAACTTGGCGTCCCCTAGGGGATTCGAACCCCTGTAGCCACCGTGAAAGGGTGGTGTCCTAGGCCTCTAGACGAAGGGGACATGAATCCTTCATCCAACCTGACGACGCCACACAGCGACCGCAACCGCAACCGGTTCACCGAACCAACCGGGGTTGGTGGTGGAGGTAAGCGGGATCGAACCGCTGACCTCTTGCATGCCATGCAAGCGCTCTCCCAGCTGAGCTATACCCCCTCACGAATTCACATTGACTTGCGTCGACAAGTGCCTTCTTCAGGTTGCCCGGCTGCCTTGCGTCTCTGCAAAGCGTCGTTCAAGCGAGACCGAGAGTATATACCGAATTTCACCCTCTCGGCAAGTTGCGCAACAAGCCTGCTCTTTTCACACGGCCAGTCGCGCCAACACCACGTCGCGCTCGAACAGGGCCAGCACGGCGTCCACCGACGGTGTCTGCGAGCGGCCGCACACCAAAAGGCGCACGGGAATGGCCAGCTGAGGCATCTTCAGGCCGCATTCGGTGAGCGTGTCCTTCAGGGCCTGGCTGATGGCGGGGGCGTCCCAGGCCACCGACTTGAGCCGCTCGGCCAGTGCCGCCAAGGCCGGCTTGACGGCATCGGTGAGCCTTTCGGCCAGCTCTGCTGGCGGCGGGGTGACGTCGGCCACGTACATGCTCAGCCAGTCGGCCAGCTCCACGGTGGTGGCGCAGCGGTCCTTGAACAAGGCGCACAGGGCGGCCAGGCGCGCGTCGCCCTCGCCTGCTTGCAGCGACGCGGGCAAAGCCTGGCCACGACGGGCAAACTGCTCGCGCACCAGAGTCGCCAGCAAGGCGTTGTCCGCCGTTTTCATGTGCTGCTGGGCCACCCAGCGCAGCTTGGCTTCGTCAAACTGACTGGCGCTCTTGCCCAGGTGGTCGAGGTTGAACCACTCGACCAGCTGCTGGCGCGAGAAGATCTCGTCGTCGCCATGGCTCCAGCCCAGGCGGGCCAGGTAGTTCACCACGGCATCGGCCAGGTAGCCTTCATCGCGGTACTGGGTGACGGCCTTGGCGCCGTGGCGCTTGCTCATCTTCTCGCCCTGCTCGTTGAGCACGGTGGGCAGGTGGGCGTAGATCGGAGGTTCCTGGCCCAGGGCGCGCAGGATGTTGATCTGGCGGGGCGTGTTGTTGACATGGTCGTCGCCACGGATGACGTGGGTGATGCCCATGTCCATGTCGTCGACCACGACGCAGAAGTTGTAGGTGGGCGTGCCCACGAAGCCGGCGTCGTCAGCCGCTGCGGGGCGGGCGATGACCAGGTCGTCCAGTTCACCGTTGCTGATCTCGATGCGGCCCTTGACCTTGTCTTCCCACACCACCGAACCACCTTGCGGGTTCTTGAAGCGCAGCACGGGCTTCACGCCTGCGGGCACGGGCGGCAAGGTCTTGCCGGGCTCGGGGCGCCAGGTGCCGTCGTAGCGGGGCTTTTCCTTGGCGGCCATCTGGCGCTCGCGCAGGGCGTCGAGTTCAGCCGAACTCATGTAGCAGGGGTAGATCAGCCCTTTGTCCAGCATCTCCTGCACGACCTGCTTGTAGCGGTCCATGCGCTGCATCTGGTAGAACGGGCCCTCGTCGTGGTTCAGGCCCAGCCAGGCCATGCCCTCCAAGATGACGTCGACCGCCTCTTGCGACGAGCGCTCTTCGTCGGTGTCTTCGATGCGCAGGATGAACACGCCCTGCTTGGCGCGCGCAAAGGCCCAGGGGTAGAGGGCCGAGCGGATGTTGCCCAGGTGGATGAAGCCCGTCGGGGACGGGGCAAAACGAGTGCGGACTTGGGACATGCGGCGATCAGGTGTTCAGTGTGCTCAGACCCCGCGCCAGGTCGGCGGTGAGGTCGTCGATGTGTTCCAGGCCCACCGCCACGCGGATCATGGCCTGCGTGACGCCTGCGGCCAGGCGCTGCGACTCCTGAAGGCGCCCGTGCGAGGTGCTGGAGGGGTGGGTGATGAGGGTCTTGGTGTCGCCCAGGTTGGACGTGATGGAGCACAGCTGCGTCTGGTCGATGACGTGGAAAGCGGCCTGGCGCAGGCGCAGGGCCTCGTCGCTCAGGTCCTTGCCCGGCACGGTGATGGGGCCGGCCGCCGGCTTGACGGTGAAGGACACGACCGCCCCTCCGCACTGGCTTTGCTGCTTCATGGCCAGCGCGTGTTGCGGGTGGCTGGGCAGGCCCGGGTAGTAGACCTTGTCCACGGCGGGCTGGGCTTCCAGCCACTGCGCCAGTTTGAGCGCGTTGGCGCTCTGCGCGGCCATGCGGATGCCCAAGGTTTCCAGGCCCTTGAGCACCACCCAGGCGTTGAAGGGCGACAAGGTCATGCCCGCGCCGCGCAGGGTGGTCATCAAGGGGCCGTTGACGATGGCGTCCGTGCCACAGATGGCACCGGCCAGCACGCGGCCCTGGCCATCGAGGTATTTGGTGCCCGAGTGGATGACCAGGTCGGCGCCCAGGGCCACCGGCCTTTGCAGCGCAGGGGTGCAAAAGCAGTTGTCCACGGCCAGCAAGGCGCCGGCTGCGTGGGCGATCTCGGCCAGGGCGGCGATGTCGCAGACCTCGGTCATGGGGTTGCTGGGCGTCTCGGCAAACAGCAGCCGGGTGTTGGGCTGCATGGCATCGCGCCACTGCTGCACATCGGTCTGCGACACGAAGGTGGTCTGCACGCCGAACTTGCCGAACTCGCGTTGCAGCAAGGCGATGGTGGAGCCGAACACGCTTTGCGAGCACACGATGTGGTCGCCCGACTTGAGCAGGCCCATCACCAGCAGCAAGATGGCGCTCATGCCGCTGGCCGTGGCGATGCACGCTTCGGTGCCTTCGAGCGCGGCCAGGCGGCGCTCGAACATCATCGTGGTCGGGTTGGTGAAGCGCGAGTAGACAAACGCTTCTTCTTCGTTGGCAAAGCGCGCAGCTGCCGTCGCCGCATCGGGGTGGTTGAAGCTGCTGGTCAGGAACAGCGCTTCGGAGTTCTCGCCCCAGGCGGTGGCGGGCAGGCCCTCGCGCACGGCCAGGGTGTCGATGTGGGTGCCGGGCGCGAATTCACGCCGGGGCAGCTTCTTCTTGCCAGGTGCGGCATCAGCCATGGTGGCCTCCTCAGTCAGACTGGCTTTGCAGGGCCAGGCGCGAGTTGACGGCTTCTTCTTCGTCCTTTTGCGTCAGGCGCTGCGACTCGATGGCGGCGAAGTCGGCGGGACTCACGTCACCCGTGATGTACACGCCATCGAAGCAAGAGGCCTCGAAACCCTTGATGGCCGGGTTGAGCTTGCCCACCACGTTCTTCATCGCGTCCACATCCTGGTAGATCAGGGCATCACAGCCGATGATCTGACGCACCTCTTCGAGCGTGCGGCCGTGGGCCACGAGTTCGCTCTTGGTGGGCATGTCGATGCCGTAGACGTTGGGGAAGCGCACGGGCGGCGCGGCCGAGGCCAGGTAGACCTTGTTGGCGCCGGCTTCACGGGCCATCTGCACGATCTCTTTGGAGGTGGTGCCGCGCACGATGGAGTCATCGACCAGCAGCACGTTGCGGCCCTTGAACTCCAGGCCGATGGCGTTGAGCTTCTGGCGCACGGACTTCTTGCGGGCGCCCTGCCCCGGCATGATGAAGGTGCGGCCCACATAGCGGTTCTTGACGAAGCCTTCGCGGTAGGGCTTGCCCAGCTTTTGCGCCAGCTGCATGGCCGAAGGCCGGCTGGATTCGGGGATGGGGATGACCACGTCGATCTCTGACGGCGGCATCGTGGAGATCACGCGCTGGGCCAGGGTCTCGCCCATTTCCAGGCGTGCCTGGTAGACGGAGACACCGTCCATGACGGAATCAGGCCGGGCCAGGTAGACGTACTCGAACATGCAGGGGTGGAGCATGCTTTTCTCAGCGCACTGGCGGGCGTGCACCACGCCGTCGAGGTCGACGAACAGGGCCTCACCCGGGGCCACGTCGCGCACCAGGCGGTGGCCGGTGCCCTCCAGGGCCACGGACTCGCTGGCCACGATGACCTCGCGGCCTTCAGGCAGGTCGGCTTCGCCGTAGCACAGCGGGCGGATGCCGAAGGGGTCGCGGAAGGCCACCAGGCCGTAGCCGGCGATCAGGCAGATCACGGCGTAAGAGCCCTTGATGCGCTTGTGCACGGCGCGCACGGCCTGGAAGACGGCGTCGGGCGTCAGTGGCAGCTCACGGCCGGCCAGTTCCAGCTCGTGGGCGAACACGTTGAGCAGGACTTCGGTGTCGCTGTCGGTGTTGAGGTGGCGGCGGTCGATGTCGAAGAGTTCGCCGCGCAGGTCGTGCGCATTGGTCAGGTTGCCGTTGTGCACCAGCACCAGGCCGAAGGGTGCGTTCACGTAAAAAGGCTGGGCCTCTTCTTCGTTGAAGGCGTTGCCCGCGGTGGGGTAGCGCACCTGGCCCAGGCCCACGGTGCCGTTCAGCGCGCGCATGTTGCGGGTGCGGAAGACGTCCTTGACCATGCCTCGCGCCTTGTGCATGAAGAACTTGCGGCCATGCGCATCAGGGCCGGCGGTGACGATGCCCGCAGCGTCCTGACCGCGGTGCTGCAGCAGCAACAGCGCGTCGTAAATCAACTGGTTGACTGGCGTCTTGGAGATCACACCCACGATGCCGCACATGATTCACCTCAATTTCGAAAACAACAAAACTCTTGTTCAACCCTGCTTGGGCAGGAATTGAACCACTTGATCGGGCAGGACGGGTCGCAAGCTTTGCAAGACCCCCAGCGTCCAGGTGACACCTTTGGACGCCTGCCAAGGGCCCCACTCTCGCAGCGGGGTCATGGCCACCACCGTGACCAGGGCCAGGATCACCACCAGCCCCCTCATCAAACCAAAGCCGGCGCCCAGCAGGCGGTCGGTGCCGCCCAGACCTGAGGCCTGCAAGCCCTGCCTCAACACCCAGACAAACAGCGTCCAGGCCAGCCATGCCGCCACGAAGGCCACCATCATGCCGGCCAGCACATTGAAACGGGAGCCGGGCGCGTCGATGAGCAGGTGGCGGCCCACCGTCGGGCCCAACCATTGGGCCGCCACGTAAGACACGCCCCAACCGGCCAGGGCCAGCAACTCGGTCAGCAGGCCGCGCCAGGCGCCCAGCAGCACCGACAGCAACAGGCCCAGGCCCAGGATCAGGTCCAGCAGGGACGCCGCCTGTGCGGGCGCGGCGATCACCGGGTCCATTGGCAATTGAATCGTGGCAAGGTTTGGACGCTCACAAGGTGATCACAAGGTCAGGATGGAGCCGGCCAGCCCGGCCTTGTGCACGGCGGCATTGGCCTTTTCGGCTTCGGCCTTGTCGGCAAAGGGGCCCACGCGGACGCGGGTGCGCTTGCCCGCAGGCGTCTCGACCTGCTGGGCGTAGGTCTTGATGCCCAGCTTTTCGACCTTGGCGCGGGCGGCCTGCGCCGATGCCGCGTCGGCAAAGGCACCGAACTGCACCACGTAGCGCACGGGGGCCTTGGCGGGCTTGTCCTGGGGCCTGTCCTGGGGCTTGTCGGCAGACTTTTTGTCGCTCGGCTTTTTGTCTGCAGCCTTGTCCGGTGCCTTGGGCTCCGGCTTGGGTTCGGCTTTGTGCTCGGCTTTGGGCTCAGGCTTGGCCGGTGCGGGCGGCTTGGCCACCGGCTTCGACTCGGGTTTGCTGACCACGGTCTTGGCCGGGGTCGGCTTGCCCTGCTTGTCGTCGGCGGGCGAACTGGCGGTCTCGTCGATCACACCGGCTTCGCGGCCAGGGTTGCCCCCGTCGACCTCGGCCTGGGCCGCCTCGTTGGGGTTGAGCACCGGCGGGGTGATGGCGGCCACGCCCACGCGACCGCTCACGCCGCGGCCTGGGAGGTGTTCTGTCTGGCTGGACGCATTGCCAGCGGCCCCGCCAGCAGATGGCGCCTGCACGATCTGCACGTCCTGCGACAGGGGCCGAGGCTGGGTTTCGAACAACCAGGGGAAGCCCAGCACGCCCGCCACCACCAGAACCAGCATGCCCACGAGGCGGCGGCGGGCACGGGTCCGGGCCACTTCGACGTCCATGGGCGGCATGGGGTTCAGGTCTGAAGCCGCAGAGGACAGGCCACCGCGGCGAAAACGCGAGAAAAACGAGGGCAGCGGCATGCTCGGTGTGGGCTCAGGCGGCGGGCATGTGGGGGGCGTTCAACCGGGGCAAGCCCTCGTGCATCACGCCACCCACGGTGTAGAACGAACCAAAGACCACGATTCTATCCGTGGGGTCGGCGGCGGCCAGGGCAGCGTGCAAGGCGGCCATGGGGTCGGTGTGTGCCGAAGCCTTGCTGCGGGCCGCTTCGGGCAGCGCCGCCACCAGGTCCTGAGCCCTGGCCGCGCGGGCTGTGGGCAGGTCGCAGCAGAACCAGCCGTCGACCAGGGGCAGCAGCTTGTGCACCATGCCGGCCAGGTCCTTGTCGGCCATGGCGCCCCACACGGCCAGGGTGCGCGGGAAAAAGCCCATCTGGTCGAGATTGACGGCCAGGGTGGCCGCCGCATGCGGGTTGTGGGCCACGTCCAGGATCAGCGTGGGCTGGCCCGGGATGATCTGGAAGCGCCCAGGCAGCTCCACCGTGGCCAGACCCGTGCGCACCGCCTGGGCCGACACCGGCAGGCGGTTGCGCACCGCTTCCAGCGCCGCCAGCACACCCGAGGCGTTGAGCAGCTGGTTGGCGCCACGCAGTGCCGGGTAAGCCATGCCGTTGAAGCGCTTGTTGCGCCCACCCCAGGACCACTGCTGGCGGTCGCCGGCGTAGTTGTGGTCGCGCCCGAAAAGCCAGAGGTCAGCGCCGATGGCTTCGGCATGGGTCACCACGCTGGCCGGCGGCTGCGGGTCCGAGACGATGGCCGGACGGCCTGCACGCAAGATGCCGGCCTTTTCGCGGCCGATGCTGTCGCGGTCCGGGCCCAGGTAGTCCATGTGGTCCAGGTCGATGCTGGTGATGAGGGCGCAGTCGGGGTCGACCACGTTGACCGCGTCCAGCCTGCCTCCCAGCCCTACTTCGAGGATGACTGCGTCCAGGCCGCTGGACGCCAGAAGGCGCAGGATGACCAGGGTGGTGAACTCGAAATAGGTCAGCGCGGTGTCGCCACGTGCCTGCTCAATGGCAGCGAAGTGCGGCAGCAGGTCGGCTTCGCTCACGGGCACACCCCGTATGCGGCAACGCTCTTCAAAGTGCAGCAGGTGGGGCGAGCTGTACACGCCCGTGGCAAAGCCCGCCTGGCCCAGGATGCCCTCCAGCATGGCGCAGGTCGAGCCCTTGCCGTTGGTGCCAGCCACCGTGAACACCACGGGCGCACCATCGGCCGGCTCCTGGCCCAACGGGGTGCCCAGGGCCACGCCGGCGCGCTGCCACACCTCGCCCACGCGCGCCAGGCCCATGTCGATGCTGACCGGGTGCAGGCGTTCGCAGTGGGCAAGCCAGTTGGCCAGGGTGTGGGGGGCAGCGGTGACGGCGGCGGTGGTCATGAACGGAGGAAGACGCTGAAGCGGATCGAACAAGGATGAACGGGAAGAGCGAAAGAAAACGGGCTGCGCAGTGCAGCCCGGTTCGAGGCGTGGAGCGAAGGCTCAAACCATGGTCAGGCCACCGTCAGGCAGAGACGGCGTCGGCCGGTTGTCGCAGCATGATGGCCAGTTGACGGGCGATGCTGGCGCGCAGTTCTCGCCGGTCGAGGATCATGTCCACGGCACCCTTTTGCAGCAGGAACTCCGAGCGCTGGAAGCCTTCAGGCAGCACTTCACGCACGGTGTTTTCGATCACGCGGGGGCCGGCAAAGCCGATCAGGGCCTTGGGCTCGGCGATGACCACGTCGCCCACGAAGGCGAATGAGGCGGACACGCCACCCATGGTCGGGTCGGTCAGCACGCTGATGAAAGGCAGCCGGGCCTTGGCCAGCAGCGTCAGTGCCGCATTGGTCTTGGCCATCTGCATCAGGCTCAGCAAGCCTTCCTGCATGCGGGCACCACCCGTGGCCGTGAAGGACACGAAAGGTGTCTTCTGGTCGATGGCCGCTTCGACACCGCGCACGAAACGCTCACCCACGACCGAGCCCATGGAGCCCCCCATGAAGTCAAACTCGAAGCAGGCCGCGACCACGGACACGCTGCACACCGAGCCCCCCATGACGATCAGTGCATCGGTTTCGCCGGTGGCTTCCATGCCCTGCTTGAGGCGATCGGGGTAGCGCTTGTTGTCCTTGAACTTGAGGGCGTCAACCGGCAACACTTCCTGGCCGATTTCGTAGCGCCCTTCGGCGTCCAGGAAGGCATCCAGACGGGCGCGGGCACCGATGCGGTGGTGGTGGCTGCACTTGGGGCAGACGTTGAGGTTCGCCTCCAGGTCATTCTTGTAGAGAACCGTCTCGCACGACGGGCACTTGACCCACAGGCCTTCCGGCACGGAGCGGCGTTCGGCCGGGTCCGTCGGATGGATCTTGGGGGGCAACAGTTTTTCGAGCCAGCTCATGCTCAGGTCCTCTTCAAGGTATCAAGGGCGGCGCGGACCTCGGCGATGAAGCCTCGGGCTGCAGCAACCACGGTGTCCGGCGTCTGCATTTCCAGCAACTGGACGATGCGCGAACCGATCACCACGGCATCTGACACCGCAGCCACCGCTTTGGCGGTCTCTGCGTCACGGATGCCAAAACCCACACCGACGGGCACATTCACATGCGCCTTGATGCGGGGCACCATGTCGGCCACGGCGGCGGTGTCGAGGTGTCCCGCACCCGTCACGCCCTTGAGCGACACGTAATACACATAGCCCGCAGCGATGCGGCCAACTTTGGCCATGCGCTGCTCCGTAGAAGTGGGTGCCAGCAGGAAGATGGGGGCCATGCCCACCGCTTTCAAGCGGGCAGCGAAGTCTTCACATTCTTCAGGCGGGTAGTCGACCACCAGCACGCCGTCGACACCAGCGGCCTTGGCATCGCGCACAAAGCTGCCCACGCCATGGCGCAGGTCGTGGTTTTCGATGGGGTTGGCATAGCCCATCAGCACCACGGGGGTGCTGGCGTTTTTCTCGCGAAAGGCACTCACGTCCGCCAGCACGTGGACCAGCGAGATGCCGTGCGCGAGGGCACGCTCGGCGGCCTTCTGGATCACGGGGCCATCGGCCATCGGGTCAGAGAAGGGCACACCCAGCTCGATCACGTCGGCACCGGCTTCGGCCATGGCCAGCATGATGTCAACGGTCTTGCCGGGGAAGGGGTCACCGCAGGTGATGTAAGGGATCAACGCCTTGCGGCCCTGCTCCTTCAAGGTGGCGAAGGTCTGGTCCAGGCGGGTGATTGTGTCGGTGCTGGGCAGGCTCATGCTGCGCCCCCCTTGACCGACTGCCCGCGGCAGGAAGGACGGCAGTAGAACTCGGCGCCGGTCAGGTCGGCCACGGTGCCGATGTCCTTGTCACCACGGCCAGACAGGTTGATCAGCACCTGCTGGTCAGGGCGCATGCTGGCGGCCAGCTTCATGCCGTAGGCCACCGCATGGCTGGATTCCAGCGCAGGGATGATGCCTTCGGTGCGACACAGGCGGTGGAAGGCTTCCAGCGCTTCCTTGTCGGTGATGCCGACGTACTCGGCACGGCCAATGTCCTTGAGGTAGGCGTGCTCGGGGCCCACACCGGGATAGTCCAGGCCGGCAGAAATCGAGTGCGTCTCGGTGATCTGACCGTTTTCGTCTTGCAGCAGGTAGGTGCGGTTGCCGTGCAGCACGCCCGGCACGCCCTTTTGCAGCGACATCGAGTGCTTGCCGCTCTCGGCGCCCTCGCCTGCCGCTTCCACACCAATCAGGCGCACACCTTCGTGCGGGATGTAGGGGTAGAAGATGCCCATGGCATTGCTGCCACCGCCCACGCAGGCCACCACCGCATCCGGCTGGCGGCCGGTCAGGGCCGGCATCTGCAGCAGGCACTCTTCGCCGATCACGCTCTGAAAGTCGCGGACCATGGCGGGATACGGGTGCGGGCCGGCCACGGTGCCAATGATGTAGAAGGTGTTTTCAACGTTGGTGACCCAGTCGCGCATGGCTTCATTGAGCGCGTCTTTCAAGGTCTTGCTGCCGGATTCCACCGGGATGACCTTGGCGCCCAGCAGGTGCATGCGGTAGACGTTGGGCGACTGGCGCTTGACGTCTTCGGCGCCCATGTAGACCACACATTCCATGCCGTAGCGCGCGCAGATCGTGGCCGTGGCCACGCCGTGCTGGCCGGCACCGGTCTCGGCAATGACACGGGGCTTGCCCATGCGCTTGGCCAGCAGCGCCTGGCCGATGGTGTTGTTGACCTTGTGGGCGCCGGTGTGGTTGAGGTCTTCGCGCTTGAGGTAAACCTGGGCACCACCGAGCTCGCGGCTGAGGCGATCGGCGTGGTAGATCGGGCTGGGGCGGCCCACGAAGTTGGCCAGTTCACGGCGGAACTCCGCCTTGAAGGTTTCATCGTGACGGTAGTGTTCGTAGGTGTCCCGGAGCTCGCTCAGGGCCAGGATCAGGGTCTCGGACACAAAGGTGCCGCCGTAGGGGCCGAAATGCCCTCGGGCGTCGGGCTGGTCGTAATTCAGCATGTCACTCTCGTTGAACTCTCTCTGTGTGGCGCCGCTGGAGGGCAGGCGATCACACGCATGGGGTTTCGGCGCTACGCCGATCGGCCGTTCGCACGGCCTCGCAAAACTCGCGCAGCTTGCTGGCATCCTTGACGCCCTTGGCCGCCTCGACACCAGAGCTCACGTCCACCGCCCAAGGTCGGAGGCGGGCGATCGCCTCGCCCACGTTACCCGCATGCAAACCACCGGACAAAATGAGCCGCCCTGGCAGATCGTCGGGAATCAGGGACCAGTCGAACACATGTCCGCCACCCCCGTAGCCTTCGACCAGCGCGTCAGCCAGCACCGCCTGGGCTTGAGCGTGTGCGCGGGCGAAGTCTAACAAATTGAAACCAGCGCCCATCCTGGCCGCCCGGATGTAGGGTCTACCGGCCTGGATGCACTCCGAGGGCGTCTCGTCGCCATGGAACTGTAGCAAGGCGTTGGGCACAGCCCCGAGCCCGGCCTGCTGCAGCTCCGGGCAGGCATTGACCAGCAAGAGCACCGGTGTGACAAAGGGAGGCAGCCGCCTGGACAATTCGGCCGCGCGGGCAGCTGTCACATGGCGGGGGCTTTTTTCATAAAGCACAAAACCGATGGCATCGGCGCCCGCTTCGACGGCGGCATCCACATCTGCCTCACGGGTGAGGCCACAGATCTTGATGCGGGTGCGGTGCAAGGCGGGCTCGTTCATGCTGCGGGGATTGTCTCAAATATCGGGGGCAACGCCCAGCCCCCCCGGACCAACGACCCTGCCCGCCACCGCCGCACGAGAGTTGACTGGCCTCAAGGGGCCGTGGATTGCCCATCGCCGCCAGGCAGCCAGGACATGGCAGGCACATGCTCGGGCAACCCCCAGCGCAGGTCATACCTGGGCCCCAGGAAATACAGGCCGTCAGGGCTGAACGTGGGCGCAGCCACCTGCCGATTGCGGGCGGCCAGCACCTGTGCCACCCATCCAGGCGGCTGCACGCCTGTGCCCACCATGATCAGGCAGCCCATGATGTTGCGGATCATGTGGTGCAGGAAGGCCTGGCCTTCGAAATCGAAGCGCCAGTAGGCCTGCCCGTCTCCTGCGGCCACCCGCTGGATGCCGATGTGGCGCAGGTGCTTGACCGGGGTGGGCGACTGGCACATCGACGAACGAAACGACGAAAAGTCGTGCTCGCCGATGAGGTGAGCGGCGGCGCGGCGCATGGCCTCACCATCCAGCGGACGAAAAACCCAGCCCACACGACCGCTTTCCAGGGCTGGACGCACGGGCGCCTCGAGCACCACATAGGCATAGCGGCGGCCCCGGGCGCTGTTGCGCGCATGGAAGTCTGGCGCCACGGGGACAGCCCACTGCACGGCAATGTCGTGTGCGAGGAATGCATTGGTGCCACGCACCCACGAAAACGGCGTGCGGTCCAGGTGGGTGTCGAGGTGCACCACCTGGTTGATGCCGTGGACGCCCGCGTCGGTGCGTCCAGCACACATCACCTTGATCGGCTGGACGGCAAAAGCCGTCAGCGCCGCCTCCAGGGCGTCTTGCACCGTGCCGCCGCCGGGCTGGCTTTGCCAACCCTTGTAAGCCGTGCCAAGGTAGGAAACGCCAAGGGCGACCCGACGGGTCGCCCTTGGCTGGGGCTGGCTTGGCTCCCGGGGGAGCGAAGTGGCCCGGTCACTGGACATCCGGGCCCTTCAAGACAGCACGCATCAGTTCAGGCTGGACAGCATGGACTGTGCCTTGGCCTTCAGCGGGCCATCCTGCGCGTTGTCGATCACTTCTTGCAGCAATTCGCGGGCACCGTCCACATCGCCGATCTGTCGGAACTCCTCCGCCAGCTCGAACTTGCGGGCCATCGGGTCGGCAGGCATCGGTGCGGGCGCAGGGGCTTCGCCGCCCAGCAGATCTTCGGTTGCAGCGGGGGCAGGTGCACCCGGGCTGTCGAGGTCCAGGCTGATTTCAGACAGGTCGAAGGACGGGGCTGCAGCAGGCTCACCCACCACGGTCTTGTCGTCGTCGAAGTCGAAGTCGATCAGGTTGGCCTTGGGTGCAGGCTCGGGCGCCAGCGTGGGCAGGTCAATCAAACCTTCGGGCTCTGCCTTCTTGGCCTGGATCGTCGTGGTGGGCACGTCGGGCAGGTTCAGCGGCGGCAGGTCACCGGCTGCGGTGATGGGCGGGGAGACCGTGTCGGTCACCTCGTCCAGCGGCATCGGGGCGGAGATGTCGAGGTCCAGGTCGACCAGTTCACCACCGCCGGGTGCGGGCGGCACCGGCGGGGCCACCGAATCCAGGGCCGACGGCGCAGGCATCACCGAGTGCGGAATGGTGCTGGCGCCCAGCAGGTCATTGGTCGCATCGGGCACGGACAGCGGGGCCTCGGAAGGTTTGCCGCCCGGCTGGTACAAGGGATTTTCGGGGTCGATGCTCAGGCCCATTTCCTGAGCCTTGGGCCAGTCTTCGCCTTCACCCTGGGTGAAGGCGAACATCTGGATGGCCAACTGCTCAAAACCCTTTGTGTCGCGGCGCTTGGCGTAGACCTCCAGCAACTTGAGGCGCACGGCCAGGCGGTCCGGCGTGGCGCGCAGGGCTTCCTTGAGGATTTCCTCGGCCTGCAGGTCACGGCCATAAGCCAGGTAGACGTCGGCCTCGGCCACCGGATCCACGTCACCAATGGCGTCAAGCTGGCTCAGCGAGTAGCTCATCGACGAAGGGCCAGCCGACGCGTCACGGGTGTCCACACGTTGACCACCGCTGGCGCCGAAGAAGGAATCAGGCTGCAGCCGGCTTTCGAGGAAGGATGTCTCGCCGGTGTCGGCGCGACGGCGCGAACGCAGGTACATCAAGCCACCGGCCAGCAAGGCCACAGCAGCACCGCCAGCGGCCAGCAGCATGGGGTTCAGGGACTCCAGGAAGCCTGGGCCTTCGGGCTCTGGCGCCGGTGGCACGGGCAGCGAGGGGCGCACAGACGCAGAGGGAGCCGACGCGGCCGAAGCCTGGTTGGCGGCGGCCATGGTCTGCGCTTCGCTGGCTGGCGCCGACGCGGTGTCGATCACCACGGCTGGGGCCGAAGCGGGCATGTCGACCGGCTTGGCCTGAGGCAGGCTGGCCGGGGCCGATGCGGGCACGACAGCCGGTACAGCCTTGGCAGGCGCAGCGGCAGATGGCGCAGCGGGCACAGGCGGCACCACTGGCAATGGCTTGGCCACTGGCGCCGGGGCAGGCTTGGACGCCACCGGTGCGGGCACAGGTGCAGGCACGGGCTTCACGGGCGCGGCTGCGGCAGGCTTGGACGCCGCAGGTGCAGCTTGCTCCTTGAGCTTGCGCAGGTCATCGAGGTTCTTGGACAGTTCGGCCACACGCGTGCCGCTGTCTTGCTTGGCACGGGCCTTGGCCAGCTTGTCTTCAGCGCCAGGTGCTGAAGCGGCCGCACTGCCCTTGCTCAGAGTCAGCTTGTCGGGCGTGGTGGCAGCGGACTGTTTGCGGTCCTGGACTTCGGCCTCGACCTTGCCACTGGCCTTGCGCTCTGGCTGCTGCGCAGGCGTGGCGCCCACGGCACCGGCCAGTTGCTGGCGATAGGCAGAAAAGTCTGCGCTCTGGGCCACGATCAGTTGGTGAGCATCATCGTTGCTGACCGACTTGAGTTGATCAGCGTCGGGCACATTGAGCACCGCACCCGACTTGAGGCGGTTCATGTTGTTGCCCAGGAAGGCCTGCGGGTTGTTGCGGTACAGGCCGACCAGCATCTGGTCGAGCGACACGCCCTGCTTGCCGGCTCGACCAGCGATGCCCGACAGGGTATCGCCCGAGCGCACGCGGACCGTGCCGTTGCCAGTTGCAGCGGCCTGTGCAGGCGCAGCTTCTTTGGCGGGCTCTTTGGGTGCTGCCTTGGTTGTTTCCTTGGCCGCTTCCTTGGGGGCCATGGGCTTTTCAGCCACCAAGGGTTGTGAGGCGCCAACAACAGGCGCCTTGGCGCCGCGGCGGCGCTTGGTGTCTACAGCCGGCTCGCTGGTCTGGGCCGGGGCCTCCGCCACGGCGGGGGCCGGTGCAGGGGCAGGCGCGGGCACCGCTTCCGGCGCGGGGGCAGCCGGGGTGTCCATGGCGGGCGATGCCACGGAACTGGGGCGCGACGCAGGCGGGTCAAACAGCAGCGTGTACTCGCGCACCAGGCGACCGGTGGACCAGGACAGGTCGAGGATCACATCGACGAACGGTTCTTGCACCGTGCGGTTGCTGCTGATCTTCAGGTAGGGGCGACCATCAGGGCGACGCTGCAGCGAAATGCTGGTGCCACCCAGCACCTGGTTGTAATCGACGCCGGCTGCACGGTAGGTATCTGGCGAAGCCACTTTGACCTGCAGCGAACCACCTTCGTCAGGGCTGAGGTTGGTGACGTCGATTTCGGCGCGCAGAGATTCACCCAGCGCCGACTGCACATTCAATTTCCCCAGACCCAAAGACCAGGCGGCGCCCGGCAAGAAGGTCAAGGTGGAAACCAATGCGGCAATCGCCACCTTGTTGGGGGCAAATGCAGAGCTCCAAGCCGGGGAAGAATCCACCTGCGAGGATTTCGAGGGGGAATTCGGGGCCAAAAGTCCAAAGGACAGCATGTGATCTTTCAAGGCGTCTCCCAGGTCGTCATGGGCCACTGTGTGGGCCCGCGGCAGGTGTGGACACAACAGAGGCCCACGGACGCACCCACCCTACAGACGGTACGCAGCACAAAACACAATAGCATCAAGCATATACGGTGACAAGCTCACGCAATGCCTGATCGGTATACCACCCCCCATGAACTGAATTACGGGGCGATGGAACGCCGGGATTGTCGCCGAAGGGCAACAACCAACCACCAACATATTGTTTCAATTTGCAGCCCGGCCACCCTTCGGCTGGCGCGCCGGGCCCAGCGTGAATTGAATCAGGCTTCCAGCAAAATGCGCAGCATGCGACGCAGGGGCTCGGCGGCACCCCACAGGAGTTGGTCGCCGATGGTGAAGGCACCGACATATTCCGGGCCCATGGCGAGTTTGCGGATGCGACCCACCGGGATGCCCAGCGTGCCAGTCACGGCCACCGGCGTGAGGTCACGGATGGTGGCTTCACGGGTGTTGGGCACGACCTTGGCCCAGGGGTTGTCGGCGGCGATCAGGGCCTCGATGTCTGCCACAGGCACGTCCTTCTTGAGCTTGAAGGTCAGCGCCTGGCTGTGGCAGCGCATGGCGCCAATGCGCACGCAGAAACCGTCCACGGGGATGGCGGCCGAGCCAAAGCCCTCGCCCAGACCCAGGATCTTGTTGGTCTCGGCCATGCCCTTCCACTCTTCCTTGGACTGGCCATTGCCCAAATCCTTGTCGATCCAGGGGATCAGCGAGCCACCCAGGGGCACGCCGAAGTTGGCCGTCTCCGCCGCGGTCAGGGCGCGCTGCTTGGCGATGACCTTGCGGTCGATCTCCAGGATGGCGCTCTTGGGGTCGTCCAGCAGGGCTTTGACCTCGGCGTTCAGCGTGCCGAACTGGGTCAGCAACTCGCGCATGTGCTGGGCGCCGCCGCCCGAAGCCGCCTGGTAGGTCTGGGTGGACATCCACTCGACCAGACCAGCCTTGTACAGCGCGCCCACGCCGATCAGCATGCAGCTGACCGTGCAATTGCCACCAACCCAGTTGCGGCCACCCTTGGCCAGCGCGTTCTTGATCACCGGCATGTTGACCGGGTCCAGCACGATGACGGCGTCGTCTTGCATGCGCAGCGTGGAGGCGGCGTCGATCCAGTGGCCGTTCCAGCCGGCAGCGCGCAGCTTGGGGAAGACCTCGGCCGTGTAGTCGCCGCCCTGTGCCGTGATGACGATGTCACAGCGCTTGAGTTCGTTGATGTCGAACGCATCCTTGAGCGTCTTTTCGTTCTTGGCCAGGCTGGGCGCTGCGCCGCCGGCGTTGGAAGTCGAGAAGAACAGGGGCTCGAAGTGGGCGAAGTCGCCCTCGGCCTGCATGCGGTCCATCAGCACGGAGCCAACCATGCCGCGCCAGCCCACCAATCCAACCAGAGTCGTAGCCATGATGATTTCCTTCAGTGTCTTGTGTGTTGTGAGGCGCCCGTGCAGCGATCAGCCCTGGGCCTTCAGAGCGGCCACGACGGCTTCGCCCATCTCGACGGTGCCGACCTTCGCCGTGCCGTCTGAATAGATGTCAGGCGTGCGCAGGCCTTGTTCCAGCACGCTTTGCACCGCGCGCTCGATGCGGGCGGCGCCCTCTTCTTCACTCAGGCTGAAGCGCAGCATCATGGCGGCGCTCAAGATGGTGGCCAGGGGGTTGGCCACGCCCTTGCCGGCGATGTCCGGGGCCGAGCCGTGGCTGGGCTCGTAGAGGCCCTGGCCCTTGGCGTTCAGCGAGGCCGAGGGCAACATGCCGATGGAGCCGGTGAGCATGGCGGCGGCATCGGACAGGATGTCGCCGAACATGTTGCCGGTGAACAGCACGTCGAACTTCTTGGGCGCCTTGACCAGCTGCATCGCGGCGTTGTCCACGTACATGTGGTCGAGCTCGATGTCGGGGTACTGCGCGTGCACCTCCGTGACGACGTCTTTCCAGAACTGGAAGGTCTCCAGCACGTTGGCCTTGTCGACGCTGGTCACGCGCTTGCCGCGCTTGCGGGCGGCCTGGAAAGCCACGTGGGCGATGCGTTCGATCTCAGGGCGCGAGTAGCGCATGGTGTCGAAGGCCTCGGGCGCGCCCTTGAACTCGCCATCAGGCGATTCGCGGCGGCCACGGGGCTGGCCGAAGTAGATGTCGCCGGTCAGCTCGCGGATGATCAGGATGTCCAGGCCTGCGACCAGCTCGGGCTTGAGGCTGGAAGCGTGCGTGAGCTGCGGGTAGCAAATGGCCGGGCGGAAGTTGGCGAACAGGCCCATGTTCTTGCGCAGGCCCAGGATGGCCTGCTCAGGACGCAGGGGGCGGTCCAGCTTGTCGTACTTCCAGTCGCCCACCGAGCCGAACAGCACGGCGTCAGAGGCCATGGCCAGCTCGAGCGTGTGCGCGGGCAACGGGTGGCCGTGGGCGTCGAAGGCGGCGCCACCGACCTTGGCTTCGTCCAGCTGGAGGGGCAGGTCCAGCACCTTCAGCACCTTGATCGCCTCGGCGACGATTTCGGGGCCAATGCCGTCACCCGGCAACACTGCAATCTTCTTGACCATGGTTGTCTCTGTGCGTCTTGTCAGCGGGGCATCAAACGATGCGGTTGTTCAGCCAGGGTTTGGTGGCCAGGCGCTCGGCTTCATATGCCTTGATCTTGTCGGCGTGACGCAGGGTCAGGCCGATGTCGTCGAAGCCATTGAGCAGGCAGAACTTGCGGAAGGGCTGCACGTCAAAAGGCAGCTCGACGCCGTCGGCCTTGACCACCACCTGGCGCTCCAGGTCGACGGTGAGCTGGTAGCCGGGGAAGGCGAACACTTCGTTGAACAGCTGGTCGACCTGCGACTCGCTGAGTTGAATAGGCAGCACGCCGTTCTTGAAGCAGTTGTTGAAGAAGATGTCGGCGAAGCTGGGGGCAATGATGGCGCGAAAGCCGTATTGCTCCAGAGCCCAGGGCGCGTGCTCGCGGCTGGAGCCACAACCGAAGTTCTGGCGCGCGATCAGCACCGAAGCGCCTTGGTAGCGCGGCTGGTTGAGCACGAAGTCCGGGTTGGGCTTGCGCGTGGCCGGGTCCTGTCCGGGCTCGCCGGCATCCAGGTAGCGCCACTCGTCGAACAGGTTGGGGCCAAAGCCCGTGCGCTGGATCGACTTCAGGAACTGCTTGGGGATGATGGCGTCGGTGTCGACGTTGTCCCGGTCCATCGGTGCGACCAGGCCCTTGTGGATGCGAAATGCTTGCATGGTGGTTCTTCTGCGGGCTGGCGTGTCAGGCGATGCGACGGATGTCGACGAAGTGGCCTTCCATGGCGGCCGCAGCGGCCATGGCGGGGCTGACCAGGTGGGTGCGGCCACCCGCACCTTGACGGCCTTCGAAGTTGCGGTTGCTGGTGGAGGCGCAGCGCTCGCCAGGCTCCAGACGGTCGGCGTTCATGGCCAGGCACATGGAGCAACCGGGCTCGCGCCACTCGAAGCCAGCGGCCTTGAAGATGACGTCCAGGCCTTCGCGTTCGGCCTGTTCTTTCACCAGGCCAGAGCCGGGCACGACCAAGGCCAGCTTGATGTTGGAGGCCACCTTGCCACCGATGCGCTTGACCACGGCTGCGGCCTCGCGCATGTCTTCGATGCGGCTGTTGGTGCACGAGCCGATGAACACCTTGTCGACGCGGATGTCGCTGATGGCCTTGTTGGGCTCCAGGGCCATGTACTGCAACGCGCGCTCGGTGGCAGAGCGCTTGACCGGGTCCTTTTCCTTGTCGGGATCGGGCACGCGGTCATCAATCGACAGCACCATCTCGGGCGAGGTGCCCCAGGTGACCTGCGGCTTGATCTGGGCGGCGTCGAGTTCGACCACGGTGTCGAACACGGCGTCGGCGTCAGATTGCAGCGTGCGCCAGTAGGCAATGGCATGTTCCAGCTCCACACCGGTGGGGCTGAAGGGGCGGTTCTGCACGTAGGCGATCGTGGTGTCGTCCACGGCCACCAGGCCCGCGCGGGCGCCGGCTTCGATGGCCATGTTGCACACCGTCATGCGGCCTTCCATGCTGAGCGCGCGCATGGCGGAGCCCGCGAACTCGATGGTGTAGCCGGTGCCGCCTGCCGTGCCGATCTTGCCAATGATGGCCAGCACGATGTCCTTGGCGCTCACGCCCTTGGCCACGGCGCCTTCCACCTTGATGAGCATGTTCCTGGCCTTCTTGGCCAGCAGCGTCTGGGTGGCCAGCACATGCTCGACTTCAGAGGTGCCGATGCCGTGGGCCAGCGCACCGAAAGCGCCGTGCGTGGAGGTGTGGCTGTCGCCGCAGACCACGGTCATGCCGGGCAGCGTCGCGCCCTGCTCCGGGCCGATGACGTGCACGATGCCCTGGCGCTTGTCGTTCATCTTGAACTGCGTCAGGCCGAAGCGGTCGCAGTTGGCGTCCAGCGTGTCGACCTGCAGCCTGGAGATCGGGTCGGCGATGCCTTGGCTGCGGTCGGTGGTGGGCACGTTGTGGTCGCTCACCGCCAGGTTGGCCGACAGGCGCCAGACCTTGCGGCCGGCGATGTCGAGGCCTTCGAAGGCCTGCGGGCTGGTCACTTCATGGACCAGGTGGCGGTCGATGTAGAGCACGGCTGTGCCGTCGTCTTCGGTGTGGACGACGTGCTCGTCCCAGATCTTGTCGTAGAGGGTGCGTCCCATGATGCTGGCGTCGGCAAGGGCCCCGAAAAGCCCCGGGTGTAGGGAAAAGATGACGATTTTACGTCACCGGGGCCGTCGGGGCACCTGGCCCCTTCGGCATTGCTGGTGGACGCGTCATGCAGACCTCATGCGGACCTGGTGCCGGCGCTCGGGACGCCACGTGCCGCGACACACCAAGCCGGTGTGCTCACAAAAAGCAGCCGCACAAAGCATGAAGGGCATGCCCTCCCTGGACATGCCCTCCTGCCGCCTTTTTGGCGTTCACCTAGCGACTCTGCGGTCGCTGCTCCCTTTTCCTACCGAGTGACAGCGTTAAGACTTTCTTGTCTGCTGAAACTATATCACCAGAATATGGTGATGACATTGCCATCAGGTAGCAACAGAATGTACCCACCCCACACCGGGGCCCAAGGGCATTTGAAACAACCCGAACGAGTGATGTCAATCGCACACTGTAAAATTCGCCACCGATTTGAGAGACAAACCCCTTGAGCACCATGCCCTGGCAACCAACATACCAGCTCATGGCAAACCCGGAGTACCGCACATGAGCACGATCACGGTGATGATCGCCGACGACCATCCCTTGATCGTGGAGGGCCTGTCCAGCGTCCTGACACGCCATGGCCTGCAGGTGGTGGGGGCCGTGAGCGATGCCACGGCGGTGGTCGACACCTTCACACAGCTCCAACCTGACGTGCTGGTGCTGGACCTGCGTTTTGGCGAAGGCGGCGTGGGTGGCCTCGACGTGCTGCAAGAGCTGATGGCCAGGCACCCTCATGCACGCGTGGCGATCTACACCCAGTTCGACCAGAGCACCATCGTGCGCGAGGCCTACAAGCGCGGCGCGCGGGCCTTCGTCCCCAAGAGCACCGACCCCGGCGACGTGGCGCAGGTGCTGCTGCGGGTGCACCAGGGCGAGACCGTCTTCCTGCCCGAAATCGCCACCCGCCTGGCCGTGCTCAGCGTGCACGGGGACCAGTCTCCCGTCGCCCGATTGCAGCCGCGAGAAGTCGAGGTCTTCAAGTTCATGGCGCAAGGCCTGACCAATGTGGAGATCGCAGAGCGCATGCAGCTGTCGCCCAAAACGATCAGCACCACCAGCCAGGCCATCAAGGACCAGCTGGGCATGCACCGCGCGGCCGACATCACCCTGCTGGCGGTCAAGCACGGGCTGATCGAACCCTGACAATGTCAGCTTTTCGATCCCGCCCCCGCAGTACCCCATGAACGCCCGCTCACGACGCGGCCGGTTGCTCACCGGTCTGACCTTGTCCTGCCTGTCAGGTTTCTCTCTGGCCCAGACCAGCCCCGTGGACGACATCGACTCCACCGCCTACAGCTATCCGGTGGTCATCACGCCAACCCGACTCAAGCAGTCTCTGGCGGAGGTGCCCGCCAGCGTCACCGTGATCACCGGCGAGACCATCCGCCGCTACGGCATCACCACCATCCCCGACGCCCTGAGGCTGGTGCCCGGCATGGCCGTGACCCGATCCCGCGGCAGCGACTACCGCATCACCTACCACGGCACGGGCATCGTCACGCCACGGCGCATGAACGTGCTGATCGACGGCTACTCGGTCTACGGCTCGGCTTTGTCCAGCGTGGACTGGGGGGTGTTGCCCGTGACCATCGACGACATCGACCGCATCGAAGTCACCCGTGGGCCGGACTCGTCAGCCTACGGCCCCAACTCGATGATGGCGGTCATCAACATCCTCACCCGCCACCCCAAGGACGTGGAGGCCGCCTCGGTGTCCGCAGGCGCGGGGAGCCATGGCACCAGCGAACTGCATGTGCGTGGCGCCACCCGGCTGGGCGAATCCACCCACGTGGCGCTGACCGCCCAGACCGAGCGCAACAGCGGCTACGACGCGACCACCTTGGCAGGCGGCGAGCACGACGGCATCCGCGTGAGGCGCGTGAACCTGCGCAGCCAGTCGGACATCGACCAATGGACCACGCTGGAGCTGCAAGGCGCCCACGTGGAGGCCACCCGTCCGGACGCCTACACCGCTGACCCCTCGCTCCAGAGCTACGCCAACCTGAACCGCACCGACGACCAGTTCAGCGGCAAGTGGACGCGCGCGCTGTCGGCCAGCCACGAACTGCAGCTGAAGGCCATGGTGCAAAACGCCAGCATCCGTCAGGAATGGGGAAGTTGCTGGCCTCGGATCCTGCTGCACCCGGTGACGGCCCAGGTCCTCGGGGCCCACCCGGAGCTGGCCGGCGCCATCGGCCATGGCGCCAACGTGGTGGGCCTGCTCTTGAATGCACTGACGCCCGGCGAGACGGCCCAGGTGGTGGCCGCCATTGCCGAACTGGGCGGCTATGCAGCGGCGATGCAGACCTCTTGCGGCACATCGAACGCGGACTACCAGGACTTCCGCGCGCAACTGGAGTTGCAAGACACCGTGGTGGTCTCCGACACCCTGCGCTTCGTTGCTGGTGGCGGCGTGCGACAGCAGCGAACCGACAGCCAGCTCTACCTGAGCGGCAGCGTCCACAACACCGTGCGCTGGCTGTTCGCCCACGGCGAATACCGCGTCACCCCGGCCACGACGTTCAACGTGGGTGGCTACGCCGAGTCGAACTCTCTGGGCAACCACAGCTTCTCGCCGCGGGTGGCCACCAACTACCGGCTGTCTGATGAACAGACGCTGCGTGCCGTGTACTCACGGGGCACGCGCACCCCTGACCTGCTGGAAAAGCGCGGGCACTGGACGCCGGCGCTCAACGACTTCTCCCCGGCCGTGGCGGGCGCCACCAGCGCCGCGCCGGTGGCCGTGTTCGAGGGCAACCCGGATCTGCAGGAAGAGCGCATCACCTCGCTGGAACTGGGCTACCTGCTGGCCGTGCGCCGCTGGGGGTTGGTGCTGGACACGCGCCTGTTTGACGACCGGCTCAGCACCCTGATTTCCAACTACTCCACGTCGACACAGCTTCAGCCCAACAACAACGCCAGCGTGCGCCTGGCGGGCGCCGAAACCCAGGCCAACTGGGACCTCAGCAGCGACTGGTCGGCCTGGCTCAACTACAGCTACCTCGTGAACTACCACGCCAGCAATGTGGTGGAGCGCAGCCAGTGGTCACGCCACAGCGGCTCGCTGGGCCTGAGCCATGCCCTGAGCGACCACTGGCGGGTGTCGGTGGCGTCCTACCTGTCGTCGGGCAATGGCCAGGGCGAATCGTCCTACAGCCGCACCGACCTCACCCTCACCCACCAGTTCCAGCTGTCGCAGCAACAGGCCAGCGCCTCACTGAGCCTGAGCTGGCTGGACACGCCTGAAGTCAGCACCTACGTCAGCAGCACCGGCTCTTTCCAGTCGAGCTTCAACGACCGGCTGGGCGTCTACGCCAAGCTTCGCCTGGCGTTCTGAGGCCACTCCGCAAGCCAGACCGTGAAACCGAACGCCACGCACCTCCACCCTGCATTGCCTGCACGCCGCCGCGCGCTGGGCATGCTGCTGGGGCTGTGTGGCCTGCCAGCCTTCGCGCTGGGCTCTGCGCGCGAGCTTCGCGTCCTGACCGCACCGGACGCCAGTGCCCAACGCCCGCTGCTCGCCGCCTTGCGCCTGCGCCTGCCCGGCCTGGTGGCCGATGCCGACCCTGCCGTGCTGGACGCGCGTCGGGGTGGCACCTGGCTGACGCTGGGGCCGCAGGCGCTGCGCCGCGCGCTGGAAGCCGATGCCCATGTGCCCATCGTCTCCGCCCTCAGCTCCAGCCAGACTTACCGCAAGCTGCTGAGCGCCTCGCCGCGAGACCCTGGCAGCACCACCGCCGTGTTCGCGGAAGCCTCGCCGGCGGCCCAGATGCAGCTGATCGCGGCCCTGTTCGAGCGCAAGGTGGTGGTGGGCATCTTGCTGTCCGAAGCCTCGGCCTACCTGGAAAGGCCTTTGCGCCAGGCGGCTCAGACTGCGGGCCTGGACGTGCAGCTGACTTACGCTGGCGCTGGCCAGGACCCGGTGCGCGCCATCAATGCCCTCAACGCCGCCCAGGTGCTGCTGGCCGTGCCCGACGGCAGCCTTTACACGCCTGACGCCTTGCGCTCGGTGCTGGAGTCCACCTACCGGCGCAGCCTGCCGGTCATCGGATTTTCTGCCGCCACGGTGAACGCCGGCACGCTGGCCTGCGCCCATGCCGACCTGGACGACGTGGCCGCCGACCTGCTCGACCTGATCGACAGCCTGGGTGGTAATGGCGCATCCCTGCCCGAGGCCCGCTACCCCCGCTACTGGCGGGTGACCATCAACGACAACGTGGCCAGGTCTTTGGGCCTGCCTGTCTCCGACAAACTCAGAAGCCTGGGCGTGCGCCCCATCGGGAGGACCGGATGACCCCGCACTTCTGGCGCACACGCAGCATCGCCTTCCGGCTGCTGGCCATCGCCGTGTTGCCTGCCGCGCTGATGTTCCTGGCCGTGAGCTTCGCCCTGTATGCCACGGCGATGAGCGATGTGAGGCGAGACGTGGGCGAACGCGGGCAGCTGATCGCCAATGCGCTCGCGCAAAGCAGCCCCTACGGCTTGGTCTCCGGCAACCTGGGCTATGTGCACAGTGCCATGCGACAGCTGGTGGAATCGGATGCCAGCATCGTGTGCGTCCAGCTGCTCGGCGACCTGGGCCAGACCGTGGTCGCCCATTGCAAGGACCGCAAACTGGCCGAGCAGCGCAGCTTCGAAGCCCCCGTGCGCATCGAGTCCATGGGTGAGATGGACCTGCTGGACCCCACCTCATCGCCGGGCCCGCTGGGGCAGCGCACCTTGGGGCTGGTGCGCGTCACCATGTCGGCCACACCCATCTTCGAGGCCCGCAAAGGCGCCTTGCTGCTGGCCATCGCCATGGTGCTGGGCGCCGCCATCGCCAGCAGCCTGGTGAGCCTGCGCCTCACGCGGCGACTGCGCCTGACCATGTCGGCCGTGATGGTTGCGCTGCGCGCCGTCCGCAAGGGCGATTTCAAGGTCGAGCTCGATGCCGACGAGCCCAATGAGCTGGGCGAGTTGCAACGCACCATCCTGCAGATGGCCGCCACGCTGAACGCAGCGCGACACGACCTGGAGCAAAAGGTGCGCACGCGCACCCAGGAGTTGCGCGTGGCCATCGAACAGATCCGCCAGGCCGACGCCGAAAAGCGCCGCTTCATCACCCACAGCAACGCGCTGGTCGAAGAAGACCGCAGGCGCGTGGCCATGGAGATCCACGACCACCTGGGCGCCAGCCTCATTTCGGTGCGCCTGGAGGCCTCGGCCCTGGCGGCGCGCGCAGAAGGCACCGGCGACGAGGACATGGCCCGCGCCGCCCGCCGCATCGCCAAGACGGTGGAACTGGTCTACGCCAGCACCCGCGACATCGTCAAAAGCCTGCGCCCTGAGGTGATGGACACCCTGGGACTGGCCGGCGCCGTCGAAGAGCTGGTGAGCGGCTACGACAAGGTGCACCCGGATTGCCGCTTCTCGCTGGTGCTGACGTCGGCACTGCCGCAGCTGCCCGGCGAGCTGGCCATGCAGGCCTACCGCGTGATCCAGGAAAGCCTCACCAACATCATCAAACACGCCCGGGCCACGCAAGCCAGCGTGCGCCTGGGCGTCAGCGAAGGTGGCGCGCAACTTTGCATCGAGGTGCAGGACGACGGCGTCGGCTTCGACACCAGCACCTCCTCGCGCGATGGCCTGGGCCTGATCGGCATGCGCGAACGCGTCGCATCGGTGGGGGGCGAGATCTGCATTTCCTCGCCACAGGCGCAGGGCACCACCATCACCGTGACCCTGCCGCTGAAAGCCTGAGGCCCGCATGAAAAAACCCCGCCGAGGCGGGGTTTGACGGGGGGCAGAGGCCTGAGCCTGAGTGGCTCGGGCCTGCCTGGATCAGCGTTGGCCGATGGGCTTGACGTCGCGCTTTTCGGCGCCGACGAAGAGCTGACGCGGACGGCCGATCTTGTACTCGGGGTCGCCGATCATCTCGTCCAGCTGGGCGATCCAGCCGACCGTGCGGGCCAGCGCGAAGATCGCGGTGAACAGCTGCACGGGGATGCCGATGGCGCGCTGCACGATGCCGGAGTAGAAGTCGACGTTCGGGTACAGCTTGCGCGACACGAAGTAGTCGTCTTCCAGGGCGATTTTTTCCAGGGCCATGGCCAGCTTGAACAGCGGGTCGTTTTGCAGGCCCAGTTCGTTCAGCACTTCATGGCAGGTTTCGCGCATCAGCTTGGCACGCGGGTCGTAGTTCTTGTACACGCGGTGACCAAAGCCCATCAGCTTGACGCCGGAGTTCTTGTCCTTCACTTG
>CANBQJ010000010.1 GCA_947371645.1 Burkholderiales bacterium
CGTCGGCGGCCTTCAAGGCGGCCTTCACCCGGGCGGCGCCCGTGGTGCTGGAGCCGGTGATGGCCGTGGAAGTCACCACGCCCGCAGACCACGTGGGCGACTGCCTGGGCGACCTCAGCCGCCGCCGGGGCCTGATCCGCCAGCAAGAAGGGCGGGGCTCGGGCTTCGTGATCGAAGCGCACGTGCCGCTGCGCGAGATGTTTGGCTACATCGGCAGTTTGCGCGCCCTGTCCTCAGGACGGGCCAGCTTCACGATGCAGTTCGACCACTACGCGCCAGCGCCACCGTCGACCTTGCCTGATGCCCACATCAGGTGAAGCCAGGCGCAAGCCCGCGCGGGGCGACCCTCATCGGCCGCCCCGCGCTGCGGCTTCGCGCAACTTGTCTTTCTTGCTTTTGCGTTTGCCCTTGATGCCACCGTTGGGGTCAGGCTGGGCCTGGGCCTGGGCCTGAACCTGGGCCATTTGCGGCCCGCCTTCGGCCAACGGCACCGCAGGCTTGGGGGCGAAGCCCTCGATCTGCTCGCGCGGCACGCGCAGGCCCTGGCGCTTCTCGATCAGCCTGAAATGCGACTCTGACTCGGGTGTGACGAAGCTCACCGCCACGCCGCTGGCACCCGCACGCCCGGTGCGGCCGATGCGGTGCACGTGGTCGTCGGCAGATCGGGGCAGGTCATAGTTCACCACGGCGGGCAGTTGCACGATGTCGATGCCGCGTGCCGCCAGGTCGGTGGCCACCACCACCTGCAAGCTGCCCGCCTTGAACGCCTGCAGCACCTCACGCCGCGCGCCCTGGCTGGCGTCCGCATGGAAGGCCGCCGCGGCAACGCCCGCGCGCTTGAGCTTGTCGGCCACCATGTCGCAGGCATAGCGCGTGGCCACGAAGACCAGCACCTGCTGCCAGCCTTCCCTGGCGATGAGGTGGCGCAGCAAGGGCGTGCGCTGGGGCACATCGACCTCGATGGCGCGCTGCGTGATGTCGGGCGCCGTCACCGGCTCGGTGGGCAGGTCGATGCGTGCGGCGTCGTGCAACAGGCGCTGCGCCAGCGCCTCCACCGCAGGCGGGAAGGTGGCCGAGAAGAACAGGTGCTGGCGGCGCTGGGGCAGCATCGCCAGCACGCGGCCCAGTTCGTCGGCAAAGCCAGGCTCCAGCAGGCGGTCGGCCTCGTCGAGCACCAGCGTGGCCACCTCGTTGAGGCGCAGCGCATTGTGGTCAACCAGGTCCAGCAGGCGACCGGGCGTGGCCACCACGATGTCGGCACCGCCGCGCAGGCCCATCATCTGCGGGTTGATGGACACGCCGCCGTGCAGGCAGGCCCAGCGCAGCGGGGCGTCCATGTGCGGGCACATGGCCTCGATGTCTTCGAGGATCTGCAGGGCCAGTTCGCGCGTGGGCGCCAGGATCAGCACGCGGGTGGGGCGGCGCGTGTGCTGCAAGCGCTCCTGGCGCTGCGCAGAGGCCTGGTGGAAGGCGTCTTCCAGCTGCTGCAGGATGGGCAGCACGAAGGCCAGGGTCTTGCCGGAGCCCGTCTGCGCCGTGGCCAGCACGTCGCGGCCGGCCAGGGCCTCGGGGATGGCGGCCGCCTGGATGGGCGTGGGCTCGGTGAGGCCACACTCGCTGGCGGCGCGGGCCAGTGCCGGGCACAGCCCCAGGGTTGCGAACGCGCTCACAGCTGCCTGGCCTTCACGGTCTTGCCCTTGACCTTGCCCGCCTGCAGGCCCTTCAAGGCCCTGGCAGCGATGGCGCGGTCCACGGCCACATAGGTTGAAAACTCGTTGACGTTGATCTTGCCGATCTGCGCGCCGTCCAGGCCCATGTCCTTGGTCAGGGCGCCCAGCACGTCACCGGGGCGGATCTTCTCCTTGCGGCCCCCCAGGATCTGCAGGGTCACGCGGGGTGGGCGAAGCGGTTGCGGGTCGGTGGAGGGGGTGAGCTCGCTCAAGGGGTGCCAGACGCTGGCGCGGCCCTGCATCTCGTCGATGCGGCCCACACGGCCCATCTCGTCCATGCTGGCCAGGCTGAAGGCCCAGCCGGCTTCGCCCGCGCGGCCCGTGCGGCCCACGCGGTGGGTGTGGACCTCCACGTCGGGCGTGATGTCCACATTGATGACGGCTTCCAGCTGGGCGATGTCCAGCCCGCGCGCGGCCACGTCGGTGGCCACCAGCACGCTGCAGCTGCCGTTGGCAAACTGCACCAGCACCTGGTCGCGGTCACGCTGGTCCAGGTCGCCATGCAGCTCCAGCGCCACAATGCCCTGCCCCTTGAGCACGGCCACCAGGTCGCGGCACTGCTGTTTGGTGTTGCAAAACGCCAGGGTGCTGGCGGGGCGGAAGTGGTCCAGCAACAGGCCCACGGCGTGCAGGCGTTCGGCCTCTTTCACCTCATAGAAGCGCTGGCGGATCATGCTGTGGTCGTGCTTCTCACGCAGCGTCACCTCTTGCGGCTGGCGCATGAAGCGGCCGGCCAGCTTGGTCACGCCTTCGGGGTAGGTGGCCGAGAACAGCAGGGTCTGGCGCTGCTTGGGGCAGCGCGCCGCCACCTTGGCGATGTCGTCGGCAAAGCCCATGTCCAGCATGCGGTCGGCCTCGTCCAGCACCAGGGTGGTGAGGGCCTCCAGGCGCAGGGTCTCGCGGTCCAGGTGGTCCAGCACGCGGCCCGGCGTGCCCACCACGATGTGCGCGCCATGCTCCAGGCTGGCCAGCTGGGGCCGCACGGGGCTGCCGCCACACAGGGTCAGGATCTTGACGTTGTCCTCGGCGCGGGCCAGGCGCCGGATCTCTTGCGTGACCTGGTCGGCCAGTTCACGGGTGGGGCACAGCACCAGGGCCTGCACGGCGAACTGGGGCACGTTGAGCTTGGCCAGCAGGGGCAAGGCAAAGGCCACGGTCTTGCCGCTGCCCGTCTTGGCCTGGACGATGAGGTCATGGCCGGCCAGGGCCAGGGGCAGGCTGGCGGCCTGCACCGGGGTCATGGCCAGGAAGTCCAGGCGTTGCAGGTTGTCTTGCATGGCCGCAGACAGCGGCAGGCTGGCAAAAGAAGTGCCGCCTGTGGGCTGGCGTTCGGCGGGAGCCGAGCCAGCGATGGGGGAATCGATGTTCATGCCGGATTATCCAGACATCGGCGGGTGTCTGCAGCATCCATCACGGGGGCCTGGCGCTTTTCCCGCATGGTGGGGGCCTGGTCCCACCAGGGCGACTCGCCGATGGCCGCGCGCAACTGCGCGATGAAGAGCTGTGCCCTGTGCGACCGGCCACGGCCCGGGGCACGCACGGCATGGATGCCCGGCAGCCCCTCGGCAGGCGGCGCACTCAGCTCCTGGGGGAACAAGGCGACCAAGGCGCCATCGCGCAGGTGCTCGCTGACCAGCCAGGTGGCGATGTGCAGGATGCCCAGACCGCCCAGGGCGGCCTGCAGCATGGCGTCCTTGTCGTCGGTGCGAAAGCGCCCGTGCACCGGCAGGGCCTGGTTGCGGTTGACGCCGGGGTAGCGCCAGATGAAGGGGGGCGCCGGCGTGGTGGCCACGCTGATGCATTCGTGCTGCACCAGCTCCAGCGGCGTGGTGGGGCGTCCAGCGCGTGCCAGGTAGGCCGGGCTGGCGCAGGTGACCAGACGGACTTGGGCCAGCAGGGTGGCCTGCAGGTCGCTGTCGGGCAACACGCCGATGCGGATGGCCACATCGACGCCCTGATCGGCCAGGTCGATGACCTGATCGCTCAAGTGCAGGTCGATGTTCACGCCCGGGTACTGGTGCATGAACGCGGCCACCACAGGCACGACATGGCGACGCCCAAAAACGGTGGGTGCCGCCACCGTCAGCGGCCCGCGCGGCGCGTCGTCCAGCTGGTGCAGGGCGTCGCGCGCGTCTGCGATCTCGCCGAGGATGGCGCGCGCGCGCGGCACGAACTGTTCGCCCGCATCCGTCAGCGTGATGCGGCGCGAGCTGCGGTGAAACAGCTGCGCGCCCAGCTCGGCCTCCAGCGCATCGACCTTGCGCGTCACCGACGAGACCGCCACGTCCTGCTGGCGGGCCACTTCAGAAAAATTGCCGGTGATGGCCACAGCCAGGAAAGTCTTGAGGCCATCGATCATGATCGTCCTGTCGGGCAGCTTGGGCCGCCTGGGCAAGTATTGCGAAATCAGCAAAGCTGCTTTGCATTTTCTTCCATTGCTCTGAATTTTGCAAAGCCCAACAATGCGGGCCTTGTGACATCTCAACCTGGCGCAGCAAGCCGCTGCGAGAAAGCCACCTCCATGAAGACGCTCCCCCACGCCCTCGCCTCGCATCCCGCCCGCATGACCAGGGCAGCCCTGCAAGGCCTGGCCCTCTCTGTTGCCCTGACCGTGGGCAGCCTGGCTGGCCCCTGGGGCACGGCCCAGGCCGCCGCACCCCAGCAAAAGACACAAGCCCCAGGCTGGTACCGCCTGATGGTGGGCGCGGTGGAAGTGACCGCACTCAGCGATGGCACGGTGAACCTGCCCGTGGACCAGTTGCTGCACGCGCCCAAAGGCCGCGTGGCACAAGACCTCAAAAAGCACTACCTGAGCGCACCGCTGGAGACCTCGGTCAACGGCTACCTCATCAACACCGGCACCCGCCTCGTGCTGATCGACGCGGGCGCAGGCAGCCTGTTCGGGCCGACGCTGGGTCGCCTGTCGGCCCAGGTCATCGCAGCGGGCTACAAGCCAGAACAGGTGGACGACATCCTGATCACCCACATGCACGCCGACCACGTGGGCGGGCTGGTGGCCGACGGCAAGCTGGTCTTCCCCAACGCCACCGTCCACGCCGACAAGGCCGACCAGGACTTCTGGCTGGCCAAGGCCAACCTGGACGCGGCACCGGCCGACAAGAAGGGCTTCTTCCAAGGGGCCATGGCCTCGGTCAGCCCCTATGTGGACGCAGGCAAGTTCATGGCCTTCACGGCCGATGGCGAGGTGGTGCCTGGCGTGCGCGTGCAGGCCGCCCACGGCCACACCCCGGGCCATGCCGTCTACGTGGTCGAAAGCGAAGGCAAGCGCCTCGTGCTGCTGGGTGACCTGGCCCACGTGGCGTCCGTGCAGCTGGAATCGCCCGAGGTGACCATCGGCTTCGACAGCGACGAGCCCACAGCCCGCGCCGCGCGGGCCAAGCTGTTCAAGGCGCTCGCAAGCGATGGCAGCCTGATTGCCCTGGCCCACTTCCCCTTCCCTGGCCTGGGGCGCCTGCGCGCCAGCGGCAAGGGCTACACCTGGGAAGCGCTGAACTACAGCAGCCAGGTGAAGTGAAGGCCGCTCATCCCTAGTCTGCAAGGCCAGCCGGCCGAGCTAGGGATACCCGCGGCGCGCACCGGATCGCACCATGCGATTCGCGGTGCCGCGCGGGGTTGCTTCGGTCCATCAGACCTGGGCCGACCCTCTCGTTGTGTGCAGCATCCACTTCACAAACCTGAGGTCCCATCCCATGAGTCAAGCCAAGTCAGGCGCGCAAGCCGCAGGCCAGCGCAGCCTCAATCCCAACTTCCTCCGCCATGCCGGACGCAACCTGCTGAAAGCCGGCCAGCCCCTGGGCAACATCCCCAGGCCCTTGCCGGAGCCCATTCCCTTCCCGCACCCCATCCTGCGCCGCTGCCAGCCCAAGGTGCTGATCGTGTGCGACACGGGCCTGGACTACGCGGCCAGCAATGGCTTCAGCCTGTGGCGCTTCGTTCATGGCATCACCGAAGCGGCTGGCGTCACCTTGCGCCCGGCCGTGACGCTGGCCCACCGCGACAACAACAATGGTGTGGCCAACGTCACCATCGGCCTCACCAGCTATGCGGTGCAGCAGAACTTCAACTTCGCCACGGCCACGCCGGCCGTCGACCTGAGCCACTACGACCAGATCTGGCTGTTTGGCGACGGCGGCCCTGCGCCCACGCCGGCCGAGGTGGGCGTGATCGCCAGCTTCATGAATGCAGGCGGCGGCGTCTTCGCCACGGGTGACCACGGCACGCTGGGCTTTTCCTTGTGCGGCAAGCTGCCGCGCATCCGCGCCATGCGCGAGTGGTCTGCCATCCCGATGGGGCTGGAGCTGGACGCTGGCCAGGCTTCGCAGCGCATCGACACCATCACCAACCCCGGGATCAATGGGGTGTATGACTTCGATGACCAGTCGGACACCATCCCGCAGCGCATCTACCCGAAGTACACCGTGGTCGATACCGACGGCCTGGCCGGGACCAACTGGCAAGCCAGCATCCACCCCCTGCTGGCGCTGCCGGGTGATGCGCTGGTGAAAAACAGCACCGACCCGGCCGGCGTCAACAACGCCTTCTCGCTGGACATCGATGTGCTGCCCGACCACGCCCATGAAAGCATCTGCCACGAGCTGCAAGGCGCAACCGTGCCGACAGGCAACTACACGCTCAACGGGCTCAACTTCATGGAGTTCCAGGCCAACGCGGCCCAGCCGGCGCAACGCGTGGGCAGCACCGCAGTGGCCTATGGTGTGGCCGGCGGCCGGGCCATCCAGCGCGGCGCATGGAAGCCGCCTGTGCAGCCACGCATGTTCACCATCATCTCGGCCTACGACGGGCGCCTGGCTCAGCCCTATGCAGGCCAGACGCAGGCGCCGGGCCGCATCGTCTGCGACTCGACCTGGCACCACTTCCTCAACATCAACCTCGACGGCACCTCGACCAACCGCACGGGCCTGGGCAGCTGGAGTGGCGGCATGCCTGGCTCGGGCGTCTTCACGCCATCGGCCGATCTCAACAAGGTCTACGCTTACTACCGCAATGCGGTGGACTGGCTGCAGCCACCCAACCGCGTGTGGTGCCGCATCTTCGTGGGCGTGATGGGCCTGGCCACCCACCCTGCCCTGGCCGAAGAGCTGCGTGAAGCACCACACCTGACGAGCTGGAGCCAGTTCGTGTCGCTGGGGCGCCAGGCTTCAGGCGTGCTGGTGCAAAGCGGTGGCACGCAGGTGCTGGGTGATGTCGTGCAAGGTGGTCTGCTGCAACACGAGCAGTCTCGGTCTGCCGGCCTGGCACTGGCCAATGGCGACTGGCACAAGAGCGGGCTCAATGTGGACGAGTTGTCGGCAGGCATCCTGGGCGGCTGGCTGGTCAAGCTGGTCGAGCACTTCCCTGACCTCAGCGCCAAGGGTGCCGACGACGACCAGCGGCTGGAAGCGCAGCACCACGAGCTGGAAGACCTGCTCAAGGCACAGCTGCCATCGCTGCTGGCCCTGGGCCTGGAAGACCAGGCGCGGCGTGCCGAAGGTGCGCTGGGTGCCGCCCGCCAGCATGCGCAGGCCTTGCGCAGCGCCGCCACGCGCTGAGCCTGCGGGCGGTCCTCACTGCATGTGCCAGCCGTGGCTCACGGTGATGGACTGCCCCGTCAAGGCATTGGTAGGGAATCCAGCCAGGAAGACGGCCGTTTGCGCCACGTCCTGGGTGGTGGTGAATTCACCGTCCACGGTTTCCTTGAGCATCACGTTCTTGATCACGTCTGCCTCGCTGATGCCCAGGGCCTTGGCCTGCTCCGGGATCTGCTTGTCCACCAGCGGCGTGCGCACAAAGCCCGGGCAGATGACGTTGGCGCGGATGCCGTCTTTGGCGCCCTCTTTGGCCACGACCTTGGCCAGGCCGATCAGGCCGTGCTTGGCGGCCACGTAAGGCGCCTTCAAGGGTGAGGCTTCGTGCGAATGCACCGAGCCCATGTACAGCACCGTGCCACCCTTGCCGCCGGCGATCATGGCCCGCATGCAGGCACGCGTGGTCAGGAAGGCCCCGTCGAGGTGGATGGCCAGCAGCTTGCGCCAGTCGTCGAACTTGAAGTCCACGATGGCGCTGATGATCTGGATGCCGGCGTTGCTGATGAGGATGTCCACGCCGCCGTACTGCGCCACCACGGCGGCCACGCCGGCGTCCACCTGTGCCTCGTCCGTGACGTTCATGGCGACTGCCATGGCCACACCACCTTGCTTCACGATCTCGCCGGCGGTCACCTGGGCAGCCTCCAGCGACAGGTCGGCGATGCAGACCTTGGCGCCCTGCGCGGCGTACTCCAGCGCAATCTCCTTGCCGATGCCGCTGGCCGAGCCCGTGATGATGGCGACTTTGTCCTTGAGTTGCATGAGGATCTCCTGGTTGAAACCGGTGAATGAAAGCCTGAGGGCCTGACTCAAGTGGCCAGGTAGTCGTGCGCCACCGTGCCCAGGGGCAAGGTCAGGTCCGCGATGATGTGCACCGCCGACAAGACCTCCAGCACGGGCAGGTCGGCCACCGGTGCCAGCGCGTGGCTGCGCAGGTCCAGCGCCCCGGGGCCTGACCAGGCGCCCTGGATGCGGATGTCGGTGAGGGCGTAGCGCACCAGCTCGCACACGCGCGGGCTGCCGTCCACATGCGGCACGATCTTGAGCAGGTAATTGGGCGCCGCCATCGAGGCCTGCACCTTGTCCAGGTCCAGCGCCTGGTGCTTGAAGCCCATCGTGCCCGTGGCCACCCGGAAGTCGCTGTAGTCCAGCGTGCCCATCAGCGTGTCGGTGTGCACCCGCAGCTCGGGCTGGCCCAGCTTCTTGGGGAAGCCCCAGAGCTCGCGCCCCGCTGCAATGGGCGGGTGGTCATTGAGGAACATCGACAGCACGAAACCGCCCGTCTCCTTGCCCAGCCTCACGGGGATGACCTGACCGGACTCGCAGTAGTGCCCGAAGCCCGTGGAGTCGGGCATGTTGATGAACTCGAACTTGACGACCGGCTCGGCCAGCTCCAGGGGTGCCGGGATCAGCTTGCGCAGGGCATCCGGGTCCGTGCGGTAGGTGATGATCAGGTACTCGCGGTCGACAAAGCGGTAAGGCCCAGGCGGGAAAGCCGGGCTGTGAAGGGGCATGGCGAATGCCCGGGCGCGCACCTCATCTTCGGTCATGGCTGTCCTTCAGTCTTCTTGCGGCAGTTCGTGGATCACCATGCCCACGTGGGCGGGCGGTGGCTGCAACCAGCCTTGGCGGCCCAGGGCCCGGCGGGCATCGTGGGCACCGGCCTGCCAGCGCTGAGCCAGGCTGGAGCGCGCGAAGTCGACGTCCTTGTTGTGGTCGTCGGTGGGCAGCGCCTTCATGATGAGGCGAACGATGTTGATCGTGCTGCGGCAGCCCAGGGCGGCGAGGCGCTTGAGCTCAGGGTCCTGGCTGTCCTGGGCGCTCAGGCGAGAAGACAGGATCTGGATGGCGCGCCGCATGTTCTGCATGTCACGGTGGTCTTCCAGGTGCTCACGCGTGCGGCTGGCGTACTGGATGTCCTTCTGGCGTGCCATGGCAGCGCTGATGGACCGGGGCTCGTCTTCGGTCGGATCCCAGAGGTCCACCATGAAGCACAGGGTGTTGCGGCGCTCTGCATCGTCCAGCACGATGTCGGCCGGGGTGTTGGAGTAGATGCCGCCATCCCAATAGGCCTTGCCGTCGATCACCACAGGCGGGAAGCCCGGTGGCAAGGCGCCACTGGCCATGATGTGCTGGGCCGTCAGGCGCTGCCGGGCGCTGTCGAACACCACCAGCTCACCCGTACCGACTTCGACCGCACACACGGTGCACCGCACGTGGCCCGCGTTCAAGAGGTCAAAGTCGACCAGGCGCTCCAGCGTCTCTCGCAGGGGGGAGGTGTCGTAGAAGCTGGCCTCGGGCGTGGGCACCTGCTGCTCGATGTTCAGGGACACGCCAGGGCGGGGCACGAAGAAGCCGGGTACGCCCCGCGTGATGGTGTCGAAGTAGCCGCCTGCCTTGAGCCACGGGCGCAACCAGGCCTGGAAGGGGGCCCAGCTGGCGTCCAGCTTCACGTCGGCGCGGCCGACCAGGTCCCAGAATTCCCGCAGGCGCGCCAGGCGCCGCTCGGGCGGGTTGCCGGCGATCAGGGCGCTGTTGATGGCACCGATGGATGTGCCCACCACCCAGTCAGGCTGGCACCCGTGTGCCGACAGGACTTCGTACACACCGCCCTGGTAGGCCCCCAGGGCCCCGCCCCCTTGCAGGACCAGAACGGTTTGTGGTGGCGCATCGGCGACTGGCTTTTTGGGCATGGGATGTGGCGGGGCTGGGGCTGGCCAGTGCAGCGGGTTTTGCCAGGGTAACGCAAGCCCATGTCAAGGCTTGTAAAGCCCCACAGGGTGCGGGCCGTTGCCGCCATGCCATCTCTGAGCCTCAACGGCCTGGCGTGACTTTCAAGACCCCACTGAAGCCACCCGAGGCCCCCAGGTACAACTGCCCCGCCCCGTCTGTGGCCAGCGCAGTCGGGTAGCAGCCCAGGTCGCCGCCCGCCAGGGTGCTCACCAGGCCGCTGGCGTCCACCACGCGCAGAAAGCCAGAGTCCAGCAGGTAGAGGCCACCCGTCCTGGCGTCGAAAGCCAGCGCCGTGGGGTTGGCAAAGCGTGCTTGCGCGCTGAGCCCGCCCGCGACGGCATAGGTGCCATCGCCCGCATAGGTCAGCACATCGCCTTGCGGCGTGATCTGACGGATCTTGTGGTTGCCGGTGTCGCTGACGTACAGGTTGCCTCGTGTGTCAAAAGCCAGGCCACTGGGGCGGTTGAAGGCCGCCTCGCTCAGCGAGCCCGTGGCATCGCCCGACGAGCCATCGGCCTGCCCGGCCCACACTTGCCATGCGTTGTTGGCGAAGCGCAGCACCTGGTTGCGCGTGGGCTCGACCATGTAAGGCAGACCGTCTGGCCCGATGACCAGGCCCTGAGATCGTGTGGTCGTCGATGCGATCACGTCCGGGGTCACGGACGGGGTGGTCCAGCCCAGGTCGGGACGCCCCGACTGCAGGAAGCGGTTGACCATCACATCGCTGTCCGACGACTGCCGATAGCCCAGGAGGTAGTCGGTGCCCCTGGCGTCCACGGCGACGGCCTCCACGCCCGACAAGGCACCATTGGCCGTGCCGACCTGCCCGCTGCTGTCGACCACTCGCGTCAGCCCCCCGTCGGCCAGCAGCAACTGGTGCGTCGTGGTGTTCACGGCCAAGGCATAGACATAGCTCAACACGGCGGCACTGCCCTGGCCATCCTTGGGGGCGCCGGTCTGGCTGCTGCCCACCCACTTGGTCAAGGTGGTGCGGGCAGCGGTGTTGCCCACCACGCCCGTCCAGATGCTCGTGCGGCCGCCCAAGCTGGAAACCAGCTTGAACATCACACCGTCGGGCAGCGGCGTCTGGGGCATCTGGATGTTCAGGTGCAGCACGTCGCCGTTGTGGCCCTGGCGCCGGTCCAGCGCGAAGCTCACCGGCGTGGCGCCGTTGATGTCGGGCACCGCCTGCACGCTCACGCGCCAGTCGCCATAGGTGGGCCCGTCTGACAGCAACTGAACGGGAATGCTCACCTGGCCACCGGGCGGGATCGCCACGCCATGTGCCACGCCGCCAGCGCCATTGGCTTGCAGCTGAAGCACATCGTTCAACACCGGCACGCTGTAGAAGCCGGGGCCATCGGGTTGATCGGATGGCACGCAGGCATCGTGGTAAGCCGCCGCCGCCTGGTTGGACCAGACCCGCGCGATCCGGTCGCCATCGGTGCTCCACGCGCCGGCGTTCTCGAGGTGCTCGCACATGTCGCCGATCTCGGCGCCACCGAACACCAAGGCCCAGGAGATGTCGCCCGCCACGTTGCGGATGCCGCGCACGCTCGGGTCCACCACGCCCTCCAGCACCTCGTGTGACACGACCGTGGTGGCTCGGCCAGCGCCCTTCACACAGTTCGGTATCACCGCGTAGGGCAAAGAGGAGCCATCCTTCAACTTGAAGACGTTGTGGAAGCCGCCCGGGCCACCGCCCACACAGGTCTTGGCGCCAGCAGCAGACACCTGCACCTGGGTGGCCGGCGGGTAATAGAGGATCACGTAAGTGTTGGGATCTGGCTTGATCGTGCCGTCGCTCACGCGCGCCTGAAGCCAGCTTTGAACGTCGGCGTCGGTCAAGGCGGTCGGGGCTGTCGTGGTGATGCTCACGGTGGGGGCCACCGTGGCCGCGCCCACGCCGTATTCCTTCAAGGCCTGCCAGTTGCTGGACGCCACCAACCGCCCCAGGAAGGCCACTTTGGCGTCGCCATCGCTGGTGTTGCTGAACAGAACGGGGACCAGGCTGGGCGTGGCCAGCACCGGCGTCGCGGCCGGGTCCAGGGCCTTGACCTGGGGCATGGTCGGATGGAAGGCCGGGTAAGCCGATGCGGCCTGGGCCACGGGTGAGGAGCCTGTCCCTGCGGCATAACGTGTCAGCGAGAAGTCCTCATGCTGCAGCGTTCCCTGCTGCATGGCATTGGCCGCATAGGTGTAGTCGATGCTGCAGTGCAGATTGAGGTGCAGATCGGGCGACCACTGGCAATGCGCATCGACAAAAGCCGGGATGTTGGCCTCGCCCACAGGTTGGCCGGTCAGTGTGTAGTGCACGTTGAGCACGCGATAAGCCACGCGATTCATCGTGAAGGTGGCCTCGCTGTCCACAGACCCACTCGACTGGACCACGTCTTCGTTGGTGCAGCGCCGGGTGAAGGCCAGCTGCCAGGTCTGGCCCAGGGCCAGTTGGTCCGGGTACACGGTCTGTGCTGGCAGGTAGGCACAGCCACCCGACATCAGCTGATGGCCCGCAGCGTTGCCCGAAGAGGTGATGACGGCGCCGGACGCGACATCGGTGCGGCTGCTGCCGTAGCTGCCGTCCGGACGCTGGACGTCCACCGCGTACTCGTAGCTGTCTTGCTCGCTTTGCGTGGTGGCCCCCGAGCCCGTGTAGAGCAGCTTCGTGGCATCTTCAGACCAGTTGTCGCCAAACTGGCGCACCGACTGGGTCTGCTGCGCAGTGGGGCTTGCGGCAGGCTGCCCACCCGCGCCTCCCCCGCCACCGCAGGCCACCAGCAGGCTGATCGACAACAGCATGCTGACGCATGCCCACACCCGACGGGCTGCGGCCCCTTGACTCATGTTCTGTCCCTGAATGATCTTGTGCACGACGCCCGGTTTTACATCCGGGCACTCGGGCGGCAGTATGCTGAAAATACGCCCCTCAAACCGAGGGCGGCCTGCGGTCGAGAGGCGCACACTCCGGCGCTTTACACATCTTTTCGATGGCGGCGTCGCGGCCGGACTCAGCGCGGCGATGACGCCAAGCGGGGGGCGTCCACCCGCGTGAACGCATAGCCGTCCTCGCGGATGGCCTCGATCACCTCGCTCAGACGTGCCAGCGTGTTGGCATGGATCTCATGCAGGGCCGGCAGCTGTCCACATGCCAGCCCACGATGGGGTAACCGTGGTCATGCAGCACCTCGTTGCCCGGGCAGGTGGTGCTTGCTGGCCAGTGCCTTCTCGTCGATGAGGAAGAAGGTGGCCGGAATGCCGCAGCGGTCCAGCACCGCCAGGATCTGCTCGGTGTGCTCGGGGTCGGGCCCGTCGTCGAAGCTCAGGGCCACGACAACGCCGGGCGGTGGTGTGGCGATGTCCGACTCGAAGCGACACTGCTGGCGCATGGTGCAGAGTGGCCAGGCTCGCGCTGCCCATGGCCCGATAAATGCAATGTCAGTGCTCAGGAGTGCCGCACTTGTCGGCTTTGCATCCGGGCAACACGGCCTGGACCCATGGATCCCCCCCGCACGATCCCACCCTGGCCAGCCCTTCACCTGGCCATCTCCGCGCCTGCCCAGAAGACGTGTCCTGACGTGATGTCGCGGGCCGGGTCTTTTCACGCGCCTTCTCGCTTCCCCATGCGAAAGCATTGACCTACCTGGACCCGTCATGACCACTGCCACCACCTCCCCTGCCTTCCAGCGCCTTGAAGCCGAGGGCCGCCTGCTCAAACCCGCCCTCCTGGGCCCCACGCGCGTGGCCGACCGTTTCGGCTTTCGGGGCGAAATCGCGCTGAGCACGGATCCGGCCGTGACCCTTGAAGCCGTGTTCGCGACAGCGGACGGCGGTGAGGCAGCCCTGTCCTTCCTGGCGGGCTCGCTCACCACCTTCAAGCATCTGCCCACCCTGGTCGAGGCCCTGGGCGACAACGTCAAGCCTGGCGGCAAGTACTTCATCTACGTCTCCGATCTGGGCCGTGCATCGCGCTACCAGATCGAATTCAAGGGCGTGTCCTTCTACATCCTGCCCATTGACGACACCTCGGTCTACAACGAGCTGATCGACTTCCTCTACCTCGACAAGACCAAGATGAAGAAGATGGACACGGCCGACAAGGTGGACACGATTGCCGATGGCGCCCTCAAGTACAGCCAGGCTTATGAAGCCATCAGCTACGAAGAGGGCCTCAAGCGCCTGTGACCCGGGCCTTGAACACATTCACGACAAGTTGTCGTGAATGTCGGCTTACCGCCGCACAATGCGGGCCATTGCCACGCCCCTGGCCCGCACCGTCGGCCTCATCCCATGCGCCTTGCCTCGCCACACACCCGTGCCGCCCGCTACCTGTCGGCCTTTGGGCTGGTCTGCGCCCTGGCGCTCCCCTGGGCGGCCCACGCGGTCAAGCTGACGGGTCACGTGACCCTGGCAGGCGGGCAGCCCGCAGCAGGCGCGCTGGTCACGCTCTTCAATGAAGCCAAAGACCGCAAAGAGACGGTCTACACGGCCACAGACGGCAGCTATGCCATCAGCTCTTCGTTCACCGGCCAGCTCACCTTGCGGGCACGTGCCCACATGCTGCAGGACGTGACCAAGACACTGAGCGGCACCCAAGGTGAGCAGCCTCTCGCCATGGACTTCCAGATGGCGCCCTACGCCAACGCCCAGGCGCTGTCCGACAGCCTCACCGCATCGGCCCACATCACGGGCGTGACCTTCGAGAGCCCCGCCGTGCGCACGGCCTTCATCAGCCAGTGCAACTACTGCCACCAGATCGGCAATGCGCTCACACGCAAGCCCAAGGACGTGTCCTTGTGGGAAGACATCATGAAGCGCATGGAAGGCTATGGCGCGCTGCTCACCTATGGCGAGTTCAAGAGCATCGCCAAGAGCCTGAGCAAAGGCCTGGACGGCCAGCCCATCCAGGCCATGCAGAAGTACACCGCCAGCGACGAGCTGTCCAAAGCCAAGATCACCGAATGGCATGTGGGCGACGCCGCCACCTTCGTGCACGACACCGACGTGGCCCAGGACGGCCACCTCTATGGCACCGACGAAGGCCACGACACCCTGTGGGAGCTGGACCGCAGCACCGGCAAGATCACGGCCCACCACCTGCCCGACGTGGACCTGCCTCAAGGGGGTTACTTTGCCGGCATGCAGCTGCCTCTCGGCGTGTTCACCGGCAAGCACGGGCCGCACAGCCTGGCCCAGGGCAAGGACGGCCGCATCTGGATCACCAACGCGCTGTCGTCGCTGCTGATCTCTTACGACCCCAAGACGCAGGCCTTCAAGAGCTACAAAATCGATGAGCCGGCGTTTTACATGCACACCATCCGCATCGACGCGGACGGCATCATCTGGTTCACGGTCGCCGTGTCGAACAAGGTCGGGCGCTTCGACCCCAAGACCGAAACCTTCACGATGATCCACCTGCCGGACAACTGGGTCATCCGCACCTTCAGCGAATACGGCCTGCCCACGGTGTTCAAGCTGGCGGCCCGCTTCTTCCCGGCGAAGAACATCCCCACGCAGTTGTCACCGCACCAGTGGTTCATGGGCCGCGCCATGTACAAGTTGCCCTATGGCATCGACGTCAACCCCAAGGATGGCTCGATCTGGTACGCCAAGTTGCTGGACAACAAAATCGGGCGCATCGACCCCAGGACGCTGGCGGTACAGGAGTTCGACACGCCGCTGGGCGGGCCCCGTCGGCCGCGCTTCGACAAGGACGGCATCTTGTGGATCCCCGCGTTTGACGACAGCGCGCTGATGCGCTTCGATCCGGTCAGCAAGACATTTGAGAGCTACAAGCTGCCTCTGCTGGCCGCCAACGAGTACGAAACCCCGTATGCGCTGAACGTCCACCCGAAGACCGGCGACATCTGGATCACGTCCAACATGTCGGACCGTGTCCTGCGCTTCAACCCGCGCACCAAGACCTTCATCGCCTACCCCAGCCCGACACGGGTGACCTGGTTGCGCGACCTGGTGTTCACCCAGGATGGGCAGGTGTGTTCCAGCTCATCCAACCTGCCGGCATGGGGCATAGAAGATGGCAAGGACGCCTTCTTCTGCCTGGACCCGGATGGCGGCAGGCGCGACCGGCAGGCGACCCTGGGCAGTGCGGCCAGGCACTGAGCAGCAAGGGGCGCAGCGGCGCAGGGGCGTCACTCAACCAGGTCAACGCCCAGGAGGATCTCGGCCATGCCCGTGTTGTAGACCGACACCGACAAGGCCACGGTGGTGCCGGGCTCGACTTCCTTGCCACTGGCGTCCAGCACGCTGGCCACCGGCGTCTTGAGCAGCGGCAGGAGCTGGTTGGGGGCCAGGCCGCAGTTGCCCATCTGGCTGGCGCTCAGTTCGTACTTCTGGCCGCGCCCGACCACACCCAGCTTCAGCAGACGGCCCAGGGTGTTGCGGTCGTTGTTGGCCATGGGGGCAACTTGAACGCTGATGGTGGTCATGGCGGTACTCCAGGCAGGTGTTGAGGTGTTGGCAGCCACGATAGCAAGGCCAGGCTGCGGCCGATGGCAGGGGCCAGAGCGCCCCAGCGCCCGCATCAACCTTTGCGGGCGCCTTCCTCTTTGCGCAATTCCTCGCAATTCCTACTACGCCCGTTCGGAACTGCAATTGCGCAAGCTGTGGTCTGTGCCGAACTTTTCTGGATCCGCCATGTCTGCTGCCCTCGCCCCTGCCGACCTCGCCCTCCCCCTCGAGGTCTTTCACCCCTCCTGTGTGCGTGGCCAGGTGCGCCAGACCTTGACGCCCGCGTTCTGCGAGCGCCTGGGGCTGGCCCTGGGCTCCGAGGCCCGTGCGCGTGGCTTCAACAAGATCGTCGTGGCCCGCGATGCCCGCTTGTTGTCTCAGGACTACGCGTCCAGCCTGATGGGCGGCTTGAACAACGCCGGGGTGGATGTGGTGGACCTGACCCTGGCGCCCATCGGCGTGATGCAGCTGGCCGCGCACGAGCTGGCCCAAGGCTGCGGCGTCATCGTCTCCGGTGGGCGCAGTGCCGCGGCCTGGGACGGCTTCAAGGTCATGCTGGGCGGGGCGCCGCTGGTCACGGCCGACTGGCTGCGGCTGCAAGAGCGCATGAGCCAGGCGGAGTTCCTGAAAGGCTCGGGAGAGTTCGACCGCGAACCTCAGCTGGAGGCCTACGTCGAGCGCATGGCCGCGGGCATCCAGCTGAGCCGCCCGGTCAAGCTCGTCGTCGACCACGGCAACGGCGCGACCGCCGTCGTGGGCGCAGACCTGCTCAAGCGCCTGGGCTGCAGCGTCCACGAGATCTGGCCTCAGGTGGACGGCAACTTCCCCAACCACTTCCCCGATCCCACCTCGCCCGACAACTTCGTCGACGTGATCTCGGTGCAGCGCAGCAGCGCACAGGGCGAGTTGGGCATCGTGTTCAGCGGCGACGGCGCGGGCCTGGGCGTGGTGGACACGCGCGGCTATGCGGTCGACCCCGACCGCGTGCTGATGCTGCTGGCGGCAGACCTCCTGGCACACACACCAGGCGCCACCGTGGTCGGTGATGCACGTTGTTCAGAGCGTGTGGCCGCCTTCGTCACCGCGCTGGGGGGCCAGTTCATCATGGCGCCCGTGGGCCATGCCCGCGTGGAGCAGGTGATGCGCGACAGCGGCGCCCAGCTGGCCGGCGACCTCGCGGGCCACTACTACTTTGCCGACCACTGGCTGGGGCATGACGATGCCCTCTACGCGGCAGCCCGGCTGGCCCAGGCCTTGTCGAGGCACCCGGACCAGGCGGCTGGCGCGGCCGCCCTGGCCGCCCTGCCCAAAGCACAAGCCCCCACGGAGATCCGCATGAAGGCCGGTGCACAGACCGTGGACGATCTCTTGCAGGAACTGGCGCCCCAAAGCTTCGATGGCGGCAAGGTGCTCCGCCTGGAAGGCTCGGCCAGCAGCAGCGGGCTGGAAGGCCTGCGCGTGGTCTGGCCGGATGGCCTCTGTGTGGTCCGCGCCAGCACCACCACACCCGGCCTGGTCTTGCGCTTTGAAGGCAGCACCGCAGCGGCCCTGCAACAGGCCCATGCCCGCTTCAAGGCGGCCTTTGCCGTCATCCGGCCTGGCGTCACCTTGCCATTTTGAAAGGCCTGTTCAACTCAGCTCACTTGAGGGTGCTCACCAGCTGCGCCAGCGGGCGGCGCGCCTTCTTGAGGTTGACCAGCCAGTCGCCCGAGGCGTCGCGGTAGCCCAGCGGCAAGAGCACCACCGAGCGCAGGCCCTGGGCACGCAGGCCCAGGATCTCGTCGACCTTGGCCGGGTCGAAGCCTTCCATGGGGGTGGCGTCCACACCCACTTCGGCGGCGGCCAGCAGGGCCGTGCCCACGGCGATGTAAGCCTGGCGTGCAGCATGCTGGTGGTTCACCTCTGCGCCGCGCGGCGGGTAGGTGGCCAGCACCTGCTGGCGGTAGGCTTCCCAGCCTTCGTTCTTGATGCCGCGCACCTCGTTGACCAGGTCGAAGGCGGCGTTGATGCGCTCGGGCGTGTAGTCGTCCCAGGCGGCAAAGACCAGCAGGTGAGAACCATCGGTGACCTGGCCCTGGCCCCAGGCATTCGGCTTGATCTGCGCACGCAGCTCGGGGTTGGTCACCACCAGCACGTGATAGGGCTGCAGGCCGCTGGAGCTGGCCGTGAGGCGGATGGCCTCCAGGACATGGGTCACCTTGTCTTCAGGCACGGCCTGGGTGGGGTCGAACTTCTTGGTGGCATAGCGCCAGTTGAGCAGCTGGATCAGGTCAGACATCTTGTGTTTCTCTGTTGAAGGGAACGTCTGCGATCTTAGGTCCGCAGCTGCATGGCCCTTTTCAAACAGCGCCTCTGGCTTTCTGTTATCAGCAAGGCGGTGACCCAGGGTGAAGGCCCCTGGCCTTTCTCAAGCAAATGTTCCACAAGATGCATGTGCGATCAACGCATGATCAGCAAAGCAGGCGCAACTCTGATAACTTCGCGCCTCAACCTGCATTGAGGAGACCTTGTTTGACGCGCCTGACCGACCGCCTGAGCACACTGCCCGCTGCGCGCCTGCAGGGCATCCGCCGTGGCATCGAAAAGGAAAGCCTGCGCGCCACACCTCCAGGTCGATTGGCCCTGACGCCTCACCCGGTCGCCTTGGGTTCGGCCCTCACCAACCCCCACATCACGACCGATTTCAGCGAATCACAGGTGGAGCTGGTCACGGCCGCGCACGCCAGCGCGCAAGCCAGCCTGGACGAGCTGACGGCCATCCACCAGTTCGTGTACCGCGCCATCGGCGACGAGCAGCTGTGGGCCAGCAGCATGCCTTGTGACCTGCCCACCGACGCCGACATCCCCATCGGGCGCTACGGCAGCTCCAATGTGGGCCAGGCCAAGAGCGTCTACCGGATGGGGCTGGCGCACCGCTATGGCCGTCGCATGCAGACCATCTCGGGCATCCACTACAACTGGTCGCTGCCCGGCTTGTCCAACGACGAGCACTTCGGCCTGATCCGCAACTTCAGGCGGCACTCCTTCCTGCTCCTGCTCTTGTTTGGCGCGTCGCCTGCCGTCGGCACCGATTTCGTCCGGGGCCAGGCCCATGGCCTGCAGCCCCTGGGCGAGCGCACGCTCTACCTGCCCCATGCCACCTCCTTGCGCATGGGCCGTTTGGGCTACCAGAGTGACGCGCAGAGCGCGCTGGCGGTCAGCTACAACGGCCTGAAGGGCTATGCCACCTCGCTGCAAGACGCCTTGACGCACCCCTACCCGGCCTACGAGGCTCTGGGCCTGCGAGACGAGCAGGGCCGCTACAAGCAGCTGTCGACCTCGCTGCTGCAGATCGAAAACGAGTTCTACAGCACCATCCGGCCCAAGCGCGTGATCCAGACCGGTGAGCGGCCGCTGCACGCCCTGCGGGAGCGGGGCGTGGAGTACGTCGAGGTTCGCTGCATGGACCTCAACCCCTTCCTGCCCGTGGGCATCGATGTCCAGACGGCGCGCTTCCTCGACGTCTTCCTGCTGCACTGCCTCTTGTCCGACAGCCCCCTGGACACGCCGACCGAGATCGCGGCACTGGCGCGCAACCAGCAGCTCGTTGCCACGCGCGGTCGTGAACCTGGCCTGTGCCTGGAACGTGGGGCGCAACAGGTCTTGCTGATGGACTGGGCCAAAGAGCTGGTTCAGGCCTGCGCGCCGATCGCCGAGGCGCTGGACAAGGCGCTGGGCGGCGATGGCCACCAGCTGGCCTGGCAGGCCGCCGCCGAAGCGCTGGATGCGCCTGCCACGCTGCCATCGGCACGGGTGGTGGCCGCCATGCTGCAAGACCCTGCTCAAGGGCATCTGGGCTTTGCCCAGGCACAGTCGGCACTGAACCGCGCCACCTTGATGGCGGCAGACCTGCCCGCGCACAGCCTGGCCGGTTTCACGCAGCAGGCGGACGAATCGCTGCAGGCCCAAAGGGCCCTTGAGGCGGCCGACACGGCTTCATTCGAGGATTTCCGCTTGGACTACATGGCGGCGTGGCACCTGGTGGTGTGATCGGTCGGGCTGTGCGCGAGCTCAGTCAAGCGCCACACCACCGCCTGCCAGCCGCCTGGCCATGTCGGCTTTCCTCGCGATCATCTGCGCGGCCAGCGCGCCGCTGCCGCCATGGTCGCTGATGACCCGGCGGACCTGCTCATCGGGGATCTGCGTCACCACGCGGATGGCTCGCACGATGTCGTCTTCGCTCATGTCGCCAAACAGCCTGCGCGCGTGCGGGTTGCCCGGGTCATCGCGCAAGACGTCGATCTCGTCCACCCGTGTGCCAAACGCCTTGCCCTTGGGGTCACCCTGAGCGCGAAAAGCCAGCGCGCCTCCCACGTCCAGCGTCAGCACCTGGCCGTTGACGACGCCCTGGTTGTCGCCGCCAAAGCCGGCCGCGTCCCAGTTGGCCGTCCAGGCGTGCACGCCCAGCCAGCGCTGCGCCTGCCTGCGCTCGGCCTCGCTGAAGGCACCCACATGCCGCTTGTCGAGGTGGACCAGTTCGGTCGCGACCTCGTTGGGCGCCTTCGTGGCCACATGACGCAAGGTCGGGGCGCCGGCCAATCGATAGAGCTGCGCCGCCAGGAACTCGTTGCGCGCATGTGCCGGGGTCTCCAGCGTCTTCACGTAGAAACGCCGGCCCGCATCGTCTTCATAGACGCCTGCCGGGTTGCTGCCCAACTGCCCCCCAAGGCGCTTCAGGGTGCTGGTGTCCAGGGGTGGCAAGCCGGTGGCCATGCGGTGCGCCACCCTCAGGGCAAGGCCACGGTGCGGCGCACCACGTCCAGCTGCGAGGGGGTCTCGATCGCACCTTTGCGCGCGCGGCGCACCATGCGGATGGCTTCTTGCGGCTCCAGGCCCAGCTCGGCCAGCAGGCGCGCGGCCATCATGCCCGCCCGGCCCAGCCCGCCCTTGCAGTGCACCAGCACATCGCCTCCGCTGCGCAAGAGAGCTCGCACCGCCTGCCCTTGCACCGCCCACTGCCGCTCGAAGGCCTCGTTGGGCACGGAGAAATCGGCAATGGGCAGGTGTTGCCAGGCCATGCCGCGCGCCTGGACATCGCGACCCAGGTGGGGCACCTGCAATGCCACGAGTTCGGCTGGCTCCACCAGCGTGAGCACCACTTGTGCACCCCAGGCGGCGATGGCGTCCAGATCTGCCGCGAGGTCACGCGCCCAGACACCGGTGGCTGCGCCCCGGTCGTGTTTGCCCGGGCAGAAGGTGATGCCGATGCGGCCGTGCGATGGGCTTGCACGCACCTCGGCAATCTGGAGGGGATGGGTGTGGCTGGTGCGGGCCGGCAAGGTCATCGGCGTGTCTCTTGGCTTGTCGACACCATGGTAGCGCCCACGGCCTCAAGGCCCTGTTGGCCCTGTTGAATGAGCGCACCAGTCGGGCATGCCGCAGCGCGCCTGCACAGTGGGCGCAAGGCAGGTCCAATCCTGCGCATGGTCCACCCACAGCCCGCCTACCTTCACCCCGATGCCGACGCCTACTTGCGCATGTTCGAGCGCTGGCACGCCATGCTGCGCGAAGACGTCGGGCCCGATGACGGCCGCGACTTCGGTGACGTCTACAAGGGCACCGACGACGAGCGCTACCGCCTGCTGTTCGAGCAGGTCTGCCACCTGCTGACCCTGGCCTCGCCCTTCAACCTGGCCATGCCGCAGGAGTTCCGCCGCACGGCACAGCAGTGGTTGCGCGGCGACGCCGCCACCCTCAGCCACATGGGCGATGTGCAGAACCGGCACTTCATGCTCAGCGACCTCTACGACTACGTGCACCTGAGCAAGAACATGGGCGTGGTCTGGCGCTGAGGGCTGCGGGCTGCGGGCTGCGGGCCAATCAACGCCCCTTGTCCAGGATCAAGACCAAGCACTAGGGAAATCCCTAGGATGCCGACTCCCATCGACATCCTTGCAGGAGCCCGCATGCCCTTCCCCACGCCCGCCAAGCCCACCGACCCCACCTTGCTGACCCGCAACCAGCACAAGCACCTGTGGATCGTGGGCGGGGGCATCGCCGGCATGGCCGCGGCGGCCTTCGCCATCCGCGATGCCGGCGTGCCGGGCCACCAGGTCCACATCCTGGAAGAGCTGGGCCTGCCCGGCGGCTCGCTGGATGGCGGCCATGCGCCCGGCGGCGCCCAGGCCTGGGTGACACGCGGCGGCCGCATGCTCACGGACGAGACCTACCTCTGCACCTGGGACCTGTTCAACACCATCCCCTCGCTGGAAGACCCTCACACCAGCGTTCGCCAGGAGTGCATCGCCTTCAACCGCAGCATCCCCACGCTGGCGCAGGCGCGCCTGATCGACGCCCAGCACCGCGTCATCGACGCCAGCCAGTACGGCTTCAGCACGGGCGACCGCATCGAGCTGCTGCGCCTGCTGGCGCTCAACGACAAGATGCTGGGCACGCGCCGCATCGACGAGATGTTTGGCGAGCACTTCTTCAACACCAACTTCTGGCGCATGTGGCGCACCACCTTCGCCTTCCAGAAGTGGCACAGCGCGGCCGAGTTGCGCCGCTACTTCCTGCGCTTCGTGCAGGAGTTCAGCCGCATCCACACCCTGGCGGGCGTGCGCCGCACCAAGTACAACCAGTACGACTCGATGAGCGTGCCGCTGCAGCGCTGGCTGCTGGCCCAGGGCGTGGACGTGCGCTTTGCCACGCGCGTGACCGACGTCGACTTCGGCACCGAAGCCGATGGCCAGAGGCGTGCCACCGCGCTGCACACCGAGTCTGCAACGGGAGCAGCGCGCATCGACCTGGGTGAAGACGACCTGGCCTTCATCACCCTGGGCTCCATCACCGCCGATGCGCGCTATGGCGGCAACGACACCGTGGCCCCGCTGGTGCGAGACCGCGTCGACCATGGCTGGAGCCTGTGGGAAAGGATCGCCGACAAGGCCCCGGACTTTGGCCGCCCCATCACCTTCTGCGGCAACGTGGACGAGCACAAGTGGGAGTCCTTCACGCTGACCCTGCACGACGACGTGCTGCTCCAGCGCATCGAGGCCTTCAGCGGCAACCAGCCCGGCACCGGCGCGCTGATGACCTTCTACGAATCAGGCTGGCACCTGTCCATCGTCGTGCCGGCGCAGCCCCACTTTGCCGACCTGCCCGCCAACACCTACACGCTGTGGGGCTACGGCTTTCAGGTGGACCACGAAGGCGACCTCATCAAGAAGCGCATGGGGGATGCGACCGGCAAGGAGATCCTGGCCGAACTGATCCACCACCTGGGCTTTGACGACATCGCCGACCACGTCATGGCCACCACCGATGTGACCACCGTGATGCTGCCCTATGCGTCGGCGCTGTTTGCCTGCCGCGCGCCGGAAGACCGGCCCCACGTGGTGCCTGAGGGTTCGGCCAACTTCGCCTTCCTGGGCCAGTTCACCGAGCTGCCTGAAGACGTGGTCTTCACGGTGGAGTATTCGGTGCGCGGTGCCATGGTGGCGGTGTACGAACTGCTGGGTGTGACACGGCCCGTGCCCGCCATCTATCACGGCATGCTGGACCCGAAGGTGGGGCTGCAGTCGCTGGAGGCGGCGTTCAGGTGAGCCCTCGTTCGGGCAGGCCTTGCGCTTCTGAATCGGCGGTGGCGAACACCTCTCGCGCAGCAGCCAGCCCGTTGAGCGCCGCCGGAAAGCCGGCGTAGACCGCCATCTGCATGATGACCTCGACGATCTCCTGCCGCGTGAGGCCCACGTTCATCGCGGCGCGCAGGTGCACCTTGAGCTGCGGCGTGGCGTTGCCCATGGCCGTGAGCGCCGCCACCACGGCGATCTCCCGGCTGCGCAGGTCCAGGCCCGGCCGGCAGTAGATGTCCCCGAACGGAAACTCGATCAGGTAGCGCGCAAAGTCGGGGGCGATGTCGGCCAGGCTGGCCACCACCCGCTCACCTGCCTCGCCATCGATCTCGCGCAGCTTGTCGAGCCCGCGCCTGTAGCGCTCAGTCGTGTCCACGGTCATGTCGGTTCCTTTCAAGGCTTTGGTAGTGCGCGATCTTGGTTTCCAGCACCTGGGCCGCGCGCTGCATGGTCTGGACTGACGACTGCACCTGCTCGAGGTGCTGCGCCAGCAAGGCCCGCCGCTGGGGCACCGTGGCATCGCCCTGGCTGCGCAAACGCGCGAACACCTGCATCTGCCCGATGGGCATGTGGGTGTCACGCAGGCGCAGCAGGAAGCCGATCCAGTCGAGGTCGGCGGCCGCGTAGCGACGCTGCCCGCCCGGTGCCCTGCCCACGGGCAAGATCAGCCCCGCACGCTCGTAGTAACGCAGCGTGTGGGCAGTCAGGCCGGTGCGTTCGGCCACTTCCGCGATGCTCAGAAAACCATCCATGGCATGGATCCTAGAAGTTGAAGTGCACTCGAAGTCAAGCGGCATCGCTGGACCGGTGCTTCAGGCCTGGTCGGCCCCCAGCTGCGCCACCAGAAAGTCGACCATGGCCCGCAGCTTGGGCGGCACCACGCGCTGCGGCTGCCACAAGGCCCAGGCCGTGGCCCCGAAGACCGGTTGGGGCGTCCACTGCGGGAAGACCACGCGCAACTGCCTAGAGGCCAGGTCACTGTCCACCGCAAAGCGGGGCAACAGGCCCAGGCCCATGTCGGCCAGCAGCAGGTCCCTCACCACATCGCTGCTGTTGACGATGACCGGCCCGGCCACCGGCACCGCACAGGCCTGCCGGCCCGCGCCCGGGCCCGGGCCATGGAAGCGCCAGGTGGCGGGCTGTCCAGGCTGGCTGACGCCAAAGGGCAGACAGGGCAGACTTCGCAATTGATCGGGGTGAGACAGCTTCTTGCCGCGCAAAAATCGGGGTGATGCGCACAGCACGAAATCGAAGCGGTGCACCGGCCGCCCGGCGAGCTGGCCCGGGGGGGCGTCGGTCAGGCGGATGGCCAGGTCCAAGCCCTCTTCCCACAGGTCCACATGGCGGTTGACGAGCAAGAGCTCCAGCTCGATGTCCGGGTACTGCCGATGGAAGGCAGGCAAGAGCGGCCCCAGCACGTGCTTGCCATAGGTCACCGAGGCCGTCACCTTCAAGCGCCCTGCAGGACGGCGGGCCAGTGCCGACGCAGAGGCTGAAGCGTCGCCCACTGCGCGCACCATGCTGGCCGCATGCTCGTAGAGCAGCTGCCCCGCTTCGGTCACCGCCATGCGGCGCGTGGTGCGGTGCAAGAGCGTGAGGCCCATGCCCTGCTCCAGGCGCTGGATCTGTTTGGTCACGGCAGATTTGCCCAGGCCCAGGGCGCCCGCGGCGGCAGTGAAGGTGCCCATGTCGACCACCTTCACGAAGACCAGCAGATCGGCCATGCGCTGGCTTTGCGCCAGGTAGGAGTTGTCCATTGTTTCCTCCAGGGAAACTGAATTGTGCACTGCAGGCTCATTGTTTTCATGCACCTCCAAGGCCAGGATGTCGACATCAACCCCCACCGGAAACCGACATGCCTTTGCTCACACTCGACATCACCAGCCCGCCCCTGAGCGCCGCACAGCGCACCCAGATCCAACAAGGCCTGACCCAGCTGATGGTCGACGTGTTGAACAAGGTAGAAGGCCTGACCGTGGTGCACCTGCGCGAGCAAGGCACACCATCGGCCTGGTCAGTGGCTGGCCGCCCCTTGTCGGCCGGGGATTGGTGCGCCAGCCTGCACGTGCTCATCACCGAGGGCAGCAACAACGCCATGCAACAGCACACCTTCCTGGCCGCCGCGCATGCGCTCTTGCAGACCACTTTGGGACAAGCACCCGCAGCGCCGCTGTACATCGTGGTGGACAACGTGCCCGCGGGCCATTGGGGCTACGGTGGCCGCACGCAAGCCAGCCGCCAGGCGCCTCGCCATGTGCTGCCGCCCCCCACCATCCGCCAACTGTCGGGCGTCATCGCACCAGAAACCTGGCCCGCCCGCGGCACGGCCTTGCTCTTGCTGGACTTCCAGCGTGAGTACGCAGCAGACGGACGCTTGCCCCTGGAGGGCTTCGGTGCCGCCGCCCACGAGGCGGACCAGCTGTCGCAAGCGGCCGATGCCTGCGGCGTGCCGGTGGTCCACGTTCACCACGTGTCGACCACGCCCCATGCCGCCTTCTTTGAGTCGGATGGACCCGGCATCGCCCCGAACCCCAAGCCAGTGGTGGGGCCTCGTCACCTGCGGGTCGTCAAGCATTGGCCATCGGCCTTCCATGAGACGTCATTGCTGCAGACCCTGCGCGAGCAAGGTGTGCACACGGTCGTGCTGGCCGGCTGCATGACCCACAACTGCGTGGACAGCACGGCTCGGCATGCCCTGCACCTGGGTTTGCAGGTGGTGGTCGCGACGAACGCCTGCGCCACACGGGCCTTGCCTGCAAACGATGGCGGCACCATCGCGGCGTCAGACGTGCACCGAAGCACGCTGGCGGCCCTGGCAGACCGGCATGCCACGGTCACCGAGGCCAGCGCGGTGGTGGCCGGCTGGTTGCACACCGGAGCGTCTGTTGCCACCCCATGACGGCGGTGAAAGGGCGCTGGCGTTGGGGCTTCATGCTCTACCATGCGCCATGGTTTCCATGCCCTGCGCCCGCCTGATTGCATGCCTGCTGTTGGCCCTGAGCTGCGCACTGGCCAGCGCACAAGAAGAGGCTCTGCCTGAGGAGCTGGGCAAACTGAGCCCGGATCGCGTGAATCAGCTCCAGGCGACACTGGCGGCACCCACACCGACCGACGTGCTGAACCGCACCTTGACCCAGCATTTCCTGGCCAAGGAAGCCGCTGCGCTGCAACTGGGCGATCTGCCCGCCACCCTGGCCCTGTACCGCGAGTGGCAGGCCCGCCTGCCCTCCACCCTGCCGCAGAACAACTACGCCAACGCGCTGATGCGGGCCGGCGAGTTTGACGAAGCGCTGCGGCTCCGCAAGGCGCTGGTCGACAACGTCAAGCCCAGGATCCACCAGGAAATGCTGCGCCGCAATCTGGCTGAAACGCTGCTGGACACCGGGCACATCGAAGAAGCCCAACAGACCCTGGAGGTACTCCAGAACAAGCTGCGTGCCTACAACCAGCAAGGCCTGCTGGACCGGGACCTGGTCATGCTTCGGCGCATCGAGGCCGGCACGCAGCGTTTGGCGTCGGTCATGGCGTTGCGCAGCGGCATGCTCACCTTGGCGCTGGACCAGGCCCGCGCAGCGGTGGCTTCAGGCAGACTGGGCTTGCAGCTCGCCCAGGCCCTCCCAGAGCGCAGCCAGCAAGCCATGGACGTGGCCTGGGCCAGCAGCAACCTGGCAGAAGCCCTGGCCCAGCTGGCTGCGTGCCTGCAGGAGGCGGGGCAGCCCGAAGCGGCCGAAGACACCCTGCGCGAACAACTCCGACTGGCCCGTGAGATGGACCTGGAGCCACGCCAGATTGGCAGCATTTACAGCACGGCAGGCCGGCTGCGCCTGGCCACGCGCCGCTTTGTGCAGGCCGAGCGCCACTTCCGCAAAGCCGATGACGTGTTCGCTTCGCTCGGTACCCCCCCACTGTCCAAGGCTCGCATCAACGTGGCCCAGTGGCTGATCATGTCCTTGGCCGGACAGCGCCGTTGGGCCGACGCACTGGGTGAACTGGATCGCCTGGATGGGCAAGCCCAAAGCGACCCCGCCTTGCGCACACGCGTGCAGTTGCCACTGGCTCGGGGCTATGTTTACCTGGGCAGTGGCACCCGGACAGCTGAGGCCGCGCAGATCTTCCAGGACCAACATGAAGCACTTGCCAAGCGTTACCCCGCCCACCATGTGGAGGTGGCACAGGCTGCGGGCTTGCAAGGCGTGGCGCTGTGGCGCCTGGCCCAGGCGCAAGACAAGGCCCGTGCGGTGGGCTTGCTGAAGGCTTCGGTGGCTGACCACATGCTGCCCGACAACATCAGCCTGGCCAGCACAGGCTTGCGCAAGGACATCCGGGAGCTGATCTTCAACACTTACCTGGAAGCCATCTGGGCCACGCCGGGCGAGAACCCCATGGACACGATGGTGCCGGCCGACTGGGTGCATGCAGGTCCGGTGCAGGAAGCCTTGACGGACTCGGCGGTGCGCACAGCCGTTGGCGACCCCGCCTTGGCGACCTTGGTGCGCGCCGACCAGGACACCCGCCACCAGATCCAGGCCTTGCGCAAATACCTGGCTGGCGACGGCGAGGGGCTGGCAGCCCCGGAGCCCCAGGCTGCAGCGCAGATGCGCGCACGCCTCACCGAACTGGACGCGCTCAAGCAGCGCCTGCAAAGTCAGCTGCAATCTCAGTTCCCGGACTACACCCTCCTGGTGAACCCGACGCCTGCCAGCCCTGCCATGCTGAGCCAGGCCCTGATGCCCGACGAAGCCCTGGTCCTCTTGTTGCCCACCGATGAGGCCGTGTACGTTTGGGCCTTGGGCCACACGGGCAGCGGCGCCTGGGCCCGCGTTGCCATGACCTTGCCCCAGCTGACCACCAAGGTTCAAGCCCTGCGCAAAACCCTGGACTTCAACGCGATGGACGGGCGGCTGCGACCCTTCCAGGCGCAGCTGGCCAGCGAGCTGTACACGCAGTTGCTGGCCCCTGTCAGCCGGGTGACCCAGGGCAAGCAGCACCTGATCATCGCAGCAGGAGGGCCCTTGGCCCAGATCCCCTTTGCCGTGCTGCTGACCCGGCCCACCGCCACGCTCTCCCCCGATGCGCCATGGCTCATCCGGCAAGCGGCCTTGTCCTATGTGCCCAGCCTGGGCGCCTGGACGGCCCTGCGGCGCCTGGCGCAGGCCTCACCGGCCCCCGAGCCCTTTGCCGGCTGGGGCGACCCTCTATTCAAGCGCATGGCCAACATGCCCGCCACGGCTGCGAGCCCATCGGGCGGCGACCGCGACCGCCCTGCCCAACGCGCGGCGCAGTCCACCGACCTGGACAGCCCGGCCACCGACAGCACCGTTCGCTATGGCGACATGCCCCCTTTGCCCGACACCCGCGACGAGCTGATGGCCATCGCCAACTCCCTGCAGGCCGACCCGCAACACGACTTGCACCTGGGCGAGATGGCCACCAAAGCCAGCGTGTTGCACAGCAGCCAGACGGGGGAGCTGCTCAAAAAGCGGGTGATTGCTTTTGCCACCCATGGCCTCATGGCCGGTGATCTGCCCCGTCTCAACCAGCCAGCACTGGCCCTGGCGGGCACTGGCGATGAAGCCGAACACCCGCTCAACGCGCTGCTCACCCTCGATGACGTGCTGGGCCTGAAGCTGCATGCCGACTGGGTGGTCTTGTCGGCGTGCAACACCGCAGCGGCAGACGGCCAGGCCGGCGAGGCCCTCAGCGGCCTGGCAAGAGGCTTCTTCTACGCCGGCGCACACAGCTTGCTGGTCACGCACTGGTCGGTGGAAAGCGACAGCGCCAAGCGCCTCACCACCGCCACCTTCGTGCACTACACCCAGCATGCGCAGGCACGCAAGGCGGAAAGCCTGCGCCAGGCCATGCTGGGCCTGCAGGCCACGCCGCGATTTGCCCACCCTGCTTACTGGGCGCCTTTTGCCTTGGTGGGAGACGGAGAACGGTGAAGGCCACCGGTGTGGCTTCCGGCTTGGCCTCACACCAAGTCGAAGCGCCCCAGGTTCATCACCTTGGCCCAGGCGGCCACAAAGTCGGCCACGAACCTGGGCTCGGCGCCCGCGGTGGCATAGACCTCTGAGATGGCACGCAGCTGTGCGTTCGAGCCAAAGACCAGGTCGACCACGGTGGCCGTCCACTTGACGGCGCCGCTCTGGCGGTCGCGCCCCTGCAGCACATGCGGGTTGCCCACCGACTTGGACCAGGCCGTGCCCATGTCCAGCAGGTTGACGAAGAAGTCGTTGCTCAGGATGCCGGGGCGCACAGTCAGCACGCCGTGCGGCGCCTCATCGGTGTTGGCGTTGAGCACGCGCAGGCCGCCCAGCAGCGCGGTCATCTCGGGCGCACTGAGGTTGAGCAGCTGGGCCTTGTCCACCAGGAGCTCGGCGGCGAAGCGTTCCATGCCGGGTTTGACGTGGTTGCGAAAGCCATCGGCGCGCGGCTCCAGCACCTCGAAGGATTCGACATCCGTCTGCTCGGCCGTGGCGTCGGTGCGGCCCGGGGTGAAGGGCACGACCACGCTGTGGCCGGCCTTCTGCGCAGCCGCTTCGATGGCGGCGCCACCGGCCAGCACGATGAGGTCGGCCAGAGAGACGCGCCGGGCGCTGGCCTGAGCGGCGTTGAACTCGCGCTGGATGCCTTCCAGCGTGGCCAGCACCCGGGCCAAGGTGGCGGGCTGGTTGACGGCCCAGTCCTTTTGCGGCGCCAGGCGGATGCGGGCGCCATTGGCCCCGCCGCGCTTGTCGCTGCCACGGAAGGTCGAGGCCGAAGCCCAGGCCGTGCTCACCAGCTGCGCGGTGCTCAGCCCCGAGGCCAGCACCTTGGCCTTGAGCGCCGTCACGTCCTGCGCGTTGACGGGCGGGTGGTCCAGCGCGGGCACCGGGTCTTGCCAGATCAGCACTTCGGCGGGCACCTTGCTGCCCAGGTAGCGGGCGCGCGGTCCCATGTCGCGGTGGGTCAGCTTGAACCAGGCGCGCGCAAAGGCGTCGGCAAACTCGTCGGGGTTGGCGTGGTAGTGGCGGGCGATCTTTTCATAAGCCGGGTCGAAGCGCAGCGACAAATCGGCCGTGGTCATCATCGGCGGGTGCTTGAGCGTCGGGTCGTGCGCGTCGGGGATCATGTCCTCGGCCTTGACGTTCTGGGCCACCCACTGGTGGGCACCGGCCGGGCTCTTGGTCAAAGCCCATTCATGGCCAAAGAGCGTGTCGAAGTAGCCGTTGTCCCAGGTGGTGGGGTTGGGCTTCCAGGCGCCTTCGATGCCGCTGGTGGTGGTGTGTTCACCCCGACCAGACCCCAGTTGGTTGGCCCAGCCCAGGCCCATGGCTTCGATGGGCGCCGCTTCAGGTTCGGGGCCGACCAGTGCAGGGTCGCCCGCGCCGTGGGCCTTGCCGAAGGTGTGGCCGCCAGCCAGCAGCGCCACGGTCTCTTCGTCGTTCATGGCCATGCGGGCAAAGGTCTCGCGCACGTCGCGGCCCGAGGCCACGGGGTCGGGGTTGCCGTCCGGGCCTTCGGGGTTCACGTAGATCAGGCCCATCTGCACGGCGGCCAGGGGGGTGTCCAGCACGCGGTCGCCCTGGTAGCGGCTGTTGGCCTCCGTGCTGGCGGCCAGCCACTTGGTCTCCGGGCCCCAGTAGGTGTCTTCGCCCGGCTCCCAGATGTCTTCGCGCCCACCGGCATAGCCAAAGGTCTTGAAGCCCATCGATTCAAGCGCCACGTTCCCGGCAAGGATCATCAGATCGGCCCAAGAGAGCGCGTTGCCGTATTTCTGCTTGACGGGCCACAGCAGGCGGCGGGCCTTGTCCAGGTTGCCGTTGTCGGGCCAGCTGTTGAGCGGGGCAAAGCGCTGCGCGCCCTGGCCGGCGCCACCTCGGCCATCGGCCACGCGGTAGGTGCCAGCTGAGTGCCAGGCCATGCGGATGAAGAACGGGCCGTAGTGGCCGTAGTCGGCCGGCCACCACTTCTGCGAATCGGTCATCAGGGCCGTGAGGTCCGCGCTGACGGCGTTCAGGTCGAGCGTCTGGAAGGCCTGGGCGTAATCAAAGTCGGCGCCCAGCGGCTTGCCCGCAGCGCCGTGCTGGTGAAGGATCTTGAGGTTGAGCTGCTCCGGCCACCAGTCGCGGTTGCCGCGGCCTGCCTGGGTGGCCTGCGGGTTGGCGCTGTGGAACGGGCATTGGGCTTCATCGGACATGAGGTTCTCCTTGTGGGTGCATTCAGCGTGGGCTGCCAGGCAGTCTAGGAAGCGGCCCGCCATCGGGCCAGTCGAATGTGTCTATGACCGCGATGTGTGCCGGATCTATGGCTGCCATAGCGGCACCGCACCCCGCGTTCACTTCAGGCGCTGCGCATAGCTCACCGCATAAGCCCCCGGGCGAAACAGCAAGACCGGGTCGGCCGACGGCGCGATGCCCTTGCTCACCAGCAGCGGGTTGAACATCAGGCTGCGCTGGGCCTGGTCCTGATCGGGCAGCACCTTGTTCAGGGTGAGCGTGCCCAGCGCCACCAGCTGCCGATCTTCAGGCCAGACCTGCGAGCCATCATTGACCGGGTCTCCCTCTTTGGCCACTTGGGCCAGCAGCTGGAAGCGGATGGCCATGCCGTGGGGGCTGGCGTTGGGGTCGGCATCGGGCAAGTTGGGCACGCCCGTGGCATTGGAAAACCTGACCAGCACAGGCACCGACTTGCCGCTGCGGAAGTGCGGCGCCTGACTCCAGGCGGCGGCGCCTTGGGCGGCCGTGAAGTTGCCTGAGACCATCACGCCCTTGGCGTGGTTGGCGCGAAAGCCCCCATGCGGGCCGCCTGAGAGCTTGTTGAGGGCGTTGACCGCGGCCTGGGGCAAGGAGGGGGCGGCATCTGGGGCGTTGTCAGCTTGGGCCCAGGCCGGGGCGGCCGACAGGCCTGCTGCGGTGGCCACAAACGCGACTGAGGTGTGGCGCCAGGTGGTGGCGAGCATGTGCGACAGGCGTGAGCTACCCATGGGTCATCTCCTGAAGGGGCGGTTGAGCTGAACGGCCGGCGGCCAGCGCCCGTTATATAAAAAAGCCGCGCGCGCTGAGATGCCCCTTTGGAGAATGCGAGTATTTGCGGCAACTGTGGGTTGCTGGGCTGCGCTGGTGGCTGTTGGTGCTGCGTGCGCGGGGCCATTTGCCGCGGCTTTGGCTTGTTGATCTGCAGGCTTAGGCTGCGGGGGCCCGTGGCTGCTGTGCAGCGCTTGCTGCCGGTGATGTCGGCCCCCCTGAGTTCACGGTCTGGGCCAATGACCAGCCTCGCGGTCAGTGCCACCCAAGTGAATGGATGTGCGCGAGGCCGATAGCGCGAACGAACGCCGCGTGGCTCGCCAGCAGTTGTGCAGCGCGTCCCAATGGGGTCGAGGCGAGCAATGTCTGATCAATTCGGCGTGGACTCGCCTGCGGCTCAATGAACCCGCAGCACCTCAAACTGCTGTCGGTTGGAAGCGACCTGTATCGACACCTCATCGCCCTCGCATTTACCCAGCATGGCCCTGCCCAAAGGGGCTTCGCTGCTGATGACCTGAACAAGCTGAGCGCCGCTGACCAGCTTCATGCTGCCCCCATCCGGGCCGAGAAAAAGCCGATGCTGCTTGTCTTCGGAATCGACCAGGCAGACCAGCGCGCCGAGCTGTATGCCTTTGCTCGCGTCGTAGGGGTGCGGGCGGAATTGGCGCCAATGGGCCATCGCCTGGCGGATGGCTTCGGCGCGACGAGCTTGGCCGGTGGCCAGGTAGGCGGCTTCGAGCCCCAACGTGTCGTACTTGTTTTCGGCGATGTTTTCTTCGTGAGTCGCCGTTTCATGGGCCGCCCGCGCTGCCTGTTCGGCTTGCAGCAGGTCTTCGGCGAGCCGTTCCAGCACCTGCTGCTGCAGCAAGAATTTATCCATGATGAACGGTAGGCATCTCGATCAGGCGGGGGTCAGGTCTTGATTGTGAAGGGCTCCACCAGCCTTCGACGCTTCTGTTGGCTGCAGGTCAACTTCAACCATGGGCACTGTCCTGTCGCCCATTTCGGTGCATCGAATGGCAGGAACTGGCCGGTTGGTGGCCTCATGGGGCGACTGGACATGACTGGCTCGACTTCGCACGCGGTGCGAAGTACCCGACGCGCAGAACGAATCCGACGCGACCCATTTAAAGCCAAAAATAATATCGATTGACCGTTATATTACATTAGTGATATAAAGCGTCTTTGCCCGGTTACGGCGGCGCCTTCTCACAGGCAGCAAGCCGCCCACGCTGACGCACTTTGCGACCCATGTCGCCCTTTTGGCTTGCAGAGCTGCAGCCAACCGAGCCACTCCAAGCTCGCGCAGGTCGACTCCAGCCTGCGACACCCTGATTGAACAAGATTTCAGACACCGCCATTTCCATGGGCAAGTACGTCGTTTCGCCCTCGACACAGCAGACCGACTGCGGCCGCTTCCGCGCCTCCTTCTCGGTTCATCGCTCCCAGGGCAACGGCAACTACTGCCGCGTGTTCCGCTTTGACAGAACCTTTGCCTCGCGCGAAGCCGCCCGGCTCTTTGCAGTCACCCAGGGCTGGCTGCAAACGTGCGTGCCGCACCCCCCCACGTGCTGACGATCCGCTCACACGAGATCACATTCACGTTTCCCAGTCGCCGCGGACTCCGATTCGCGCGCCCGCATCCTGACGGTGCACCATCATTCAGAAAGACGCTTCCATGAGCAGCAAAATCTATGTGGGCAACCTGCCCTACTCTGTGACCGATTCCAGCCTGAAAAGCAACTTTGCCGAGTTTGGCGGCGTGTCCTCCGCCAAGGTCATGATGGACCGGGAAACCGGCAACTCCAAGGGCTTCGGGTTTGTGGAAATGGTGTCTGCCGAAGTGGCGCAAGCCGCCATCACCGCGCTGCACGGCATGTCCGTCGATGGACGCGCGATCGTCGTCAGCTTGGCTCGTCCCCGCGAAGAAAGCAGCGGCTCGGGCGGCTACAGCGCGGCCGGGTACAGTGCTGCCAAACGTTCGGACGTCGGCTATGGCACGGGTGGCTACGGCGGTGGTCGCTACTGAACCCAGTTGCTTCCAGTGAAAAGCCGGCTCTCCTGAGTCGGCTTTTTTTTGTCCCTGCCACGGCGGTTGATGCAGGCCCATCTGTACGGCAGGGGGTATGGGGCAGAACCTCAGGCAAGACCAACCCGGCGCGCGCCACCCGCACGGGTAAACGCTGTCCTCGCTAACCCCGAATCTGTCGACCTCCGGACAGTTCACAGGCGCCACACTGTGCAGGATGCGCAGGTGCGTCGCGGCCCTCATCCTTCATGGCCTGCAGGCGCATCCAGCAACCCAACGCGAAACACCGGAGACCTTGATGCCCCTCTGCCCTACCGCCGTGCGCCCGCTCCTGCCCGCCGTGCAAGCCGCCCTGGCCACGCTCGCCGCGCTCGCTGCCTCTGGCACGGCCTGCGCCGCCACCACGCCGGATCCGTTCTACCAATACACCGGCAGCACCCCGCTGGCCAGCATCGCCCCGGGCACCATCCTCAAGTCCCGCACCATCTCGGTCACGATCGCGGGCGTTGTCACCGCGCGCAAGGCCACGCAACTGGTCTACCGCTCGACCGACGCTCAGCAGCGGCCCACCGCCAACGTCACGACCATCTTCGCGGCGGACTGCACGGCGGGCACCTCGGCCTGCCCGAACAAGAACAAGGTGATCTCGTACCAGTCGTTCTACGACTCGCTCAACCCTGAAGACTCGCCCTCGCGCGCCTACGCCGGTGGCCAGCGCATCCCGGACGTGCTGCCCGGGGTAGAGACGGTGCTGTTCGGCGGGTACGTGAAGAAGGGCTACACCGTCGTCATCTCCGACACCGAAGGCCAGAAGGCCAACTTCGCTGCCGGCCCGGAGTACGGCTACAACACGCTGGACGCCATCCGCGCCACCTTCAACTCGCCGGCCATCGGCCTCAGCCCCGACGCCCAGGTGGCGATGATGGGCTACTCCGGCGGCGCGATCGCCACCGAATGGGCGGCGGAGCTGGCCCCGACCTACGCCCCCGACGTGAACGCCAGGCTGATCGGCGCCACCTTTGGCGGCGTGCTGGTGAGCCCCGAGCACAACCTGACCTACGTCGAAGGCGCGCCCATCTGGGGCGGTGTGATGCCCATGGCGGTGGTCGGTGTCTCGCGCTCGTATGGCATTGACATCAAGAAGTACCTGACGCCGCGTGGCCTGGTGGTCTACGACCGCATACAGAATGCTTCGATCGCCTACGTGCTTGGCCAATATGGCAATGTCACCTGGAAAGACCTCGTCGTGCCCGAGTACCAGGACCGCACCAAGCTGCTCGAATACGTGACCGCGGTGAACAAGGTCATCATGGGCACGGGCGGCACGCCGACCATCCCGCTGCAGATCGGCCAGGGCACGGGCGGTACGGGCGA
>CANBQJ010000011.1 GCA_947371645.1 Burkholderiales bacterium
GGTCGTAGTCGCTGGTCGCCTCGTCGATCTGCACGCGGATGTTCTTGACGCGCGCTTCGATGTTCTTGGCTTCGCCGGCGCCGTCGATGACAGTGGTTTCTTCCTTGCCCACTTCGATGCGCTTGGCCTGTCCGAGGTCCTTGAGGGTGATTTTTTCCAGCGTCAGGCCGACTTCCTCGGCGACAACCTGGCCACCGGTCAGGATGGCGATATCTTCCAACATTGCCTTACGACGATCACCAAAACCTGGAGCCTTAACAGCAACAGTCTTCAGGATGCCGCGGATGGTGTTGACCACCAGCGTGGCCAGGGCCTCGCCTTCGACTTCTTCGGCAATGATCAACAAGGGGCGACCGGCCTTGGCGACTTGCTCCAGCGTAGGCAGCAGGTCGCGGATGTTGCTGATCTTCTTGTCGAACAGCAGCACGAAGGGGTTGTCCAGCTCGGCCAGCTGGCGCTCCGCGTTGTTGATGAAGTAGGGTGACAAGTAGCCACGGTCGAACTGCAGGCCTTCGACCACGTCGAGTTCGTTGTTCAGGCTCTTGCCGTCTTCCACGGTGATCACGCCTTCCTTGCCCACCTTGTCGATGGCATCGGCAATGATCTGTCCCACGTCCCAGTCGGAGTTGGCCGAGATGGCTGCCACCTGCGCGATCTCCTTGGAGGTGGTGGTCGGCCTGGACAGGTTCTTCACCTCGGCGACCAGGGCGATCACGGCCTTGTCGATGCCGCGCTTCAGATCCGTCGGGTTCAGGCCGGCGGCCACGTACTTGAAGCCTTCGCGCACGATGGCCTGGGCGAGCACGGTGGCAGTGGTGGTACCGTCACCGGCGTTGTCCGAGGTCTTGGAGGCGACTTCCTTGACGAGCTGGGCACCGATGTTCTCGTACTTGTCCTTGAGCTCGATTTCCTTGGCCACGGACACACCGTCCTTGGTCACGGTGGGAGAGCCGAAAGAGCGCTCCAGCACGACGTTGCGGCCCTTGGGGCCCAAGGTGACTTTGACGGCGTTGGCGAGTATGTCCACGCCACGCACGATCTTGGCACGGGCGTCATCGCCGAATACAACATGTTTGGCTGCCATGGTGATGTTCTCCTGGTGTGGCTGGGTTTACTGTTCGATGACGGCGAGGACGTCTTCCTCGCGGATGACCAGCAGCTCCTGGCCATCCAGCTTCACGGTCTGGCCGCTGTACTTGCCAAACAGGATCTGGTCGCCGGCCTTGACGTTGAGGGCGACAAAATCACCCTTGTCATTGCGCTTGCCGGGGCCGACGGCAATGACTTCGCCTTGCTCGGGCTTTTCACCGGATGCGCCAGGCAAGACGATGCCGGAAGCGGTGGTGGTTTCGGGTTCGTTGCGTTTGACGATCAGGCGATCGTTCAGGGGACGAATGGGCATGGTGCTCCTCTTGTTTGCTCAAGGGTCAAAGGTCTGCAGACCTTTGCAATGGACGGGCCAGCTTTTGGCGGCTGAAGGTGCTGACAATTCAGCAGCCTGGCAGCCCTGATGCCCGACTGCTGATGGGTTCACAACATCACCGTGCTTCAAGGTGATCAAAGTAAGACAGCGGGCTGTAGCGCTCGGCGATGCGCTCAGCGAGACGGGGCACATCCAGCACGCCGTTGCGGTGGGCATAGGCTGCGTAGGCGGCTTTCAGTTCGGCCAGCTTGTCGGGGTGCTGTGCGGCCAGGTTGCGCTGCTCGGCGCGGTCGTTCTTCAGGTTGAACAGCTGCCAGTCGCCAGGGCCAAAGGGTGGCGCCGACCACACGATCTTCCAGTCACCCTGGCGATAGGCCTTCTGCCCGAACAACTCCCACCCTTTGTCAAAGCGCTCGTGAGCGACAGCACGCTGGCCACTCAACAAAGGCAGCAGGGATTCACCTTGCAAGGCTGGCAGCTCGCGCCCGGCAAATTGCCGCGGGTAGGCCACGCCGGACAGTGACAGCAGCGTGGGCGCGATGTCGGTCACGTGGCCCGAAGCCGCTGAAACTGCACCCTGACCGAGGTGCGCGGGGAAGCGCACGATGGTGGGCACCGTGGTGCCCCCTTCATAGCTGTAGCCTTTGAACAGGTTGAAGGGCAGCGCGCTGACCTGGGCCCAGTTGGGCCCGTAAGACACGTAGGAGCTGGCCTTGCCGACATTGTCCAGGCTGTTGTCGCGAGGGACAGCCGACGCGAAGGCCTTGACATCGGTGCCCTCCGCGCCGTTGTCCGAGATGAAGATGATCACCGTGTTGTCGTACTCGCCGCTGGTCTTGAGCTGGCGGATCACCTTGCCCACGTTCTGGTCCAGCAGATCGACCATGGCCGCATACACCGCCATGCGACGGGATTCCTGCTTCTTCTGCGCCTCCGTCAGCTTGGTCCATCGCGGCCACAGCGACAGCGCCTTGGCCGGCTGGAAGTCTTTGGGCAGCAGGCCCAGTTCCTTCTGCCTGGCGATGCGTTCGTTGCGGATGGCCTCGTAGCCGGCGTCGTAACGGTGCTCGTACTTGGCGATGGCCTCGGCCGGGGCTTGCAGGGGCCAGTGCGGTGCTGTGAAGGTCAGGTAGCCAAAGAAGGGCTGACCATCGGCTGGCGCGGTCTTGAGGTAGGACACCAGCTTGTCTGCATAGAAGTTGCTGGAGTAGAAATCTGCCGGCACGGAGGTCAGCTTGCCGTCTTCACGGTAATAAGGCTGCCCCGGATCTATGCGCGTGTTCCATGGCTGCGCAAAGTGGTCGTCCGCGCCACGCAGCAAGGCAAAAGAACGCTCGAAGCCACGTGCCGTCGGGCTGCGGTCTTCTGTCAGCCCCAGGTGCCACTTGCCGGCCATGTAGGTGTGGTAACCGGCCTGCTGCAAGAGCTGCGGGAAGGCCACCACGCGGTCATTGAGGTAGCCCTCGTAACCCGGCTTGCCCTTTTGTTCATCGACGATCAGCTCGGCCATGCTGCCGATGCCGGCAAGGTGGTGGTCCACGCCAGACAACAGCATCGAGCGCGTGGGCGAGCACGTGGCAGCCGAGTGAAAGTCGGTGAGCCGCAAGCCCTCTTTGGCCAGGGCATCCAGGTTGGGCGTGTCGATCTCGCCACCAAAGGCGCCCAGGTCGGAAAAGCCCAGGTCATCGGCCACGATGAGCAGGATGTTGGGGCGCTTGGCCTTGCTCGAAGCCGCGGGCTGACTTTGTGGCGCGCCCAGGGCCGGCCAGGCAAGCGACAGGCTCACCAAGGCCGACAGCAGGTGGCCAGACGGGGGCTTCAGGGACATCAAGACACTCCAGCGAAGGGACAAGGAACAGGGGGAAAGATCAGGACGGGCGCTGCGCACGCGTGATGGTGCGAAAGCCCACATGCGAGGTCGACACCAGCGCGTCCTGGGCCTCCCGGGCCGATGCGCGATAGCGCACGCAGTAATCGGGCGAACACAGGTAAGAGCCCCCTTTGATCACCATGCGCGGCGCCGATGCATTCACCTTGGCAAACACGGTGGATGGGTCGCCATTGGCGTGCCCCTGAACGGGCCCGTGCTGCACATCGGACGTCCACTCCCAGACGTTGCCGACCATGTCGTGCAAACCCCAGGGGTTGGCGTCATAGCAGGCCACTGGCGCAAGGCCTTTGTGGCCGTCTTCACCGGTGTCGAGCATGGGGAAGTTGCCCTGCCAGTAGTTGGCTTGCGGGTGCCCTTTGCCATCGCGAGGTGCCACGTCCAGCTCTGGACCTTGCCGGCCCGCCTTGGCAGCGTATTCCCATTCGGTCTCGGTGGGCAGGTCGTGGCCCAGCCAACGCGCATAGGCCTGGGCATCGGCCAGCGTCACGTGCACCACGGGCCAGCCCGCCTTGCCCTGAAGCGACGAGGCAGGGCCTTGTGGGTGCCGCCAGTCCGCGCCCTTGACGTAACGCCACCAGGCCATGGGCCTTGCCTTCAAGTCGGCATCACTGGGAACGACGAAGATGGCCGATCCGCCCTGGCGCTCGGCTTCGGTGACGTGGTGCGTGGCCCGCACGAAGGCGGTGAACTGCGCGTTGGTGACCTCCGTGCGATCCATCCAGAAGGCATCCACGTGCACTTGCCTTGGTGGCCGCTCATCCACATAGCCGTCCTGACTGCCCTGGATGAACTGCCCAGCCGGCACCAGCGCCTGCCCGGCATGAACCGCCTGTGGCCAGGCGCGGGGCAAGCCCATGGGCTCGGCACAAGCGGCGTGGGCAGACTGCGCCTGGACGGCCGCCAACAGGCACACGGCCCAGCCCAGCAAGGGTCTGCTTGTGTTGATGCCGTGTTGGCGAATCAGCGGTGTGTTCATGGCGACGCAAGCCTAATGGCTGCTCGACGGTTTGGGGCCTCAAGCCTTTTGACGCTTTCGCATATCGGATTACCAGACCCGCATAAGCACGCATTGGCGTAGTGCTGGACAAAGGCCTCGGCCACACACCTTCTGCGAATTTCATCCACCCCTATGCGCCACGCCCAACTGTTGATGAACACGCACCCGGCGTGCTGAAAGCCAGTCACCCCCTGATGCAAAGGCACCAGTTGCGAAGCATTTGCACTTGTTTCACATGGCACACGGGTTGCTGTGCAAGCCACACAAGCAACAAAGCTTCACGAACCCATGGCCTCTTCCATCCAAAGCGCCGGTGCCGCCAATCAGTCGGCCATCGACCTCACCCAGCTTGACGCCAACGAGTTGCTGCGTCGCTATCGCCAGCGCGAGCTGTCGCCCGTGCAGGTCACCGAGGCCATCCTGGAGCGCATCTCCTACACGCAGCCACTCTTCAATGCCTACCGGCATGTCGACCACGAATCGGCCCTGGTTCAGGCCCGCGCGAGCGAGGAGCGCTGGGCACGCAGACAGAACCTGGGGCCGCTGGATGGCGTGCCCGTGGGAATCAAGGACTTGCTGCACGTGAAGGGCTGGCCCACGCGCAAAGGCAGCCTGGCCACCTCGTCCCAATGCCAGATCGAAGACTCGCCCGTGGCGGCCCGCCTGAGGGAAACCGGCGCGGTGCTGCTGGGCAAGACGCAGACGGCAGAATTCGGCTGGAAGGGCCTGACCGAAACCCAACTGGGGGGCGTGACCCGCAACGCCTGGAGCCGAGAACACGCCAGTGGTGGCAGCTCAGGCGGCGCGGCCGTGGCGGCGGCGCTGGGCCTGGGCCCGCTGCAGATCGGCACCGATGGCGGTGGCTCCATCCGTGGGCCCGCCGCGGTCAACGGTGTCTTCGGCTTCAAGCCCAGCTATGGACGTGTGGCGGTTTACCCGACGCCGCTCAACGGCGACCTGTTCCACATCGGTCCCATCACCCGTTCGGTGAAGGATGCTGCCCGCCTGCTCAACATCGTCGCCGCACCCGATGTGCGCGACTGGACCAGCCTGCCCGATGTCGGCCATGACTGGCTCGAAGACGTCGACGACGAGCCAATGCAGCTCAAGGGCCTGCGTGTGGCCTATGCGCCAACGCTTTACGGCATCGACGTGCACCCCGACATCCGCCAGGCCACAGACCGCGTCGCGCGCCAACTGGCCAGCCTGGGTGCCATCGTCCAGACCGTGGACCCTGGCATCGAAGATCCGGCTGCGATCTTGAACGCGCTCGCCGCAGAGCGCGCGCAACGCCTGATCCGAGAAATTGGCACCGAAGGCCTCCTGAAGGTGGACCCTGACATCCTGGCCTCGGTCGACCGCGCCCGCAGCATCACCGTGGCTGACCTGGTGGACGCGCGTGAACACCGAGCCGCCCTGGCCGCGCAATGGCGGCGCTTCTTCCTGAAGCACCAGATCCTGATCACCCCGGTGCAGTCACAACCGGTACCTGCCCTGGGCACCGCACCACCTGTGCCCTTCCTGAGCGCATTCAACCTCACCCAGCAACCCGCCTCGTCTGTGCCCATTGGGCTGGACAGCCGCGGCCTGCCCATCGGCTTGCAGGTCGTTGGCGGCCAGCTGGCCGACGGTCTGGTGCTGCGTGTGTCGCGTGCGCTGGAGCAGGCATCACCCTTCCCTCGCCTGAGCGCCGCCGCCACGCTGCCACGTGCCGGTTGAACCCTTCATCCATCCCGAACACAAGGAGACTTTCATGCATATTTTTGCCACACGACTGAGCGTCCTCGCCGCCCTCTTGCTGGCCACGGGCGCCGCCCAGTCGCAAAGCACCCCGGCAGGCCTCGTGACCGAACGCAGCATCAGCGCCGATGCGGCATTGGAGCTCGCCCAGACCGCACTGACCCAGTGCCGCAACGACGGCTACAAGGTGTCGATCACCGTGGTCAACCGCCATGGCCGCAACGCCGTGCAGCTCAGCGACGACGGCGCGAACCCGCACACGCTCGAGAACAGCAGCCGCAAGGCCTACACCGCGTTCACCACGCGCGGCCCATCGGGTGAAGTGGGCAAGCGCCCTGCAGCGGGTCTGGCGTCCTTCCTGCAACTGGACAACACCACGGGTGGCGAAGGCGGCTTGCCCATCTTCGCAGGCAAGGAACTGGTGGGTGCCGTAGGCATCTCTGGCGCGCCTGGCGGCGACAAGGATGCCGCCTGCGCCCAGGCCGGCATCGACCGCATCGCCCGCAAGCTCGTCAACTGAGTTGCTGGCCAATGGAGTCCGACATGAACCGCCACACCTTGCTGATGGCCGCCCTGCTGGCCACAAGCGCCACGGCCAGCCATGCTGGCGCCGTGACCAACGGCAGCTGGCAGCCTTCGGGCTGCGGCGACAAGCCCGCAGCCGTGCAACTGGATCTGCGCAACGAGACCACGTTCAACAAGAGCGTGGATGCGGCCAATGCCTACCGCAAGGCCATCCGCCCTTACCTGGACTGCGTGATCAAGGAAGCCAACGCCGACATCCAGGCCACCACGAAGCAGGCCAACGCCATCCAGGCAGCGGCCCGTGAAGCCGACGACAAAATCGAAGCCGACGCCAAGGCGGCAGCCGAGAAATTCAAATGAAGCCAGCAAACAGGGAGGCTGTGTGAGCACTTTGTTGACCCTGCCGGACAGCCGCACCGATCCGCTGTCCATCCGCGCGCGGGCCCTGGTCTTTGAAGACCCGAGGTCCGCCAACCTGCTCAAGACCGTGGAGCGCGTGGCCCCCACCGAGGCTTCCTTGCTGATCATCGGCGAGACCGGCACCGGCAAGGAGCTGATCGCCCGCCACCTGCATGCCCACAGCGGTCGCACCGGCCCCTTCGTGGCCGTGAACTGCGGCGCCTTCAGCGAAACGCTGATCGAGTCCGAACTTTTTGGCTACGAGGCCGGCGCCTTCACCGGTGCGCACAAGGCGCGCGCGGGCTGGTTCGAGGCGGCTCAGAGAGGCACACTCTTTCTTGACGAGATTGGTGACCTGCCCCTGTCCCAGCAGGTCAAGTTGCTGCGGGTGCTGCAAGAGCGCCAGGTGGCCCGCGTGGGCTCTCGTGTGCCCATCAACATCGATGTGCGCCTGGTGGCCGCCACCAACGTCGATTTGTCTGAAGCGGTGGATGCCGGCCACTTCAGGCGCGACCTCTGGTACCGCCTGAACGTCGTCACCGTTGAACTGCCATCGCTGAGCGAACGCCGCGCGGACATCCTGCCCCTGGCCCGCCACTTCATCGACGTCTACTGCGGCAAGCTGGGCTTGCCCGTCGCACTCCTCACTGAAGACGCCAAGGACGCCCTGCTGCAGTACCCCTGGCCGGGCAACATCCGCGAGCTGGAAAACGTCATCCACTACGCCCTGATCGTGGGCAACGATGGCCTGATCAGCAGCCGAGACCTGCGCTTCCCCGTGGCCACCACCCGGCGCGTGGCCCCCTCGGTGTCGGGCGCCCATGCCGCGCCGTCCGCCGAACCCCAACTGCCAGCCGGCTCCGGCCTGTCGGCCTTGCGTGGCGTCATCTTCAAGCTCATCCAGGAAGACACACCTGAGTTGCTCGAACAGGTCGAGCAGGCGCTGGTGACCACGGCCTACGAGTACTGCGAGCAAAACCAGGTGCAGACCGCCAGGCTGTTGGGCATCTCGCGCAACATCCTGCGCACCCACTTGACCAAGCTCAACATCCTGCCCAGGCGGTTGAGGCCATTGCCTCAGCGAGGCGATTTCAACACCGGCCTGTGACGCCGATTCAACAGTGCTGCTGAAAGGGCAACACGCTTTTGCTGGCGAAACGGCAGCTCTGCCTTGCGGTTGATGGCGGGCCTCTGGGCAACGAGCCCGGCACGCATTGTGCTCAACACCAGGCAAGTTCATCCAGCGCAAGCCTTTGCAGCCCGACATGACCCAAGGTACCGAGCGCCCGCCCAAGCGCAGCCAAAGCAGGTCTTTGACTGCATGGCTGGCCTGCATCGCGCTGACCGTGGCCAGCGCGACAGGCCTGGCCTACACGGCCGTTGACACCTGGCCGCAGGCAACATCGCCAGCCGACATCGCCAGCCTGGCACAGGCCAAAAACCCCAGCGCCGAAGTGCTGCAGTCATTGCCTTTCCTCTGAGCCATTGCAAGCGACAAGCCCCATGCAAGAGGGAGTGTCCACATGGACGCTCCCTCTTGTTGTTCGTGGGGTTGACGTGGACACAAAAAAAAGGGCGATGCCATCGCATCGCCCCTCCTGGTTCTCGGCCTTTCGGGGCCGAACTCCGCTCCCTCCAGAAGCGTGCTCAGAGCTGACCGCTGAGGGTCACGCCGACCCAGCGACGGTAAGGCGTGGGTTCGTAGCTTGTCCAGCCCTGCTCATGTGTCTTGTCGTCGAAGGCGTTCTTCACCGTGACGCTGACGTCAAAGTTCTTCTTGAGGTTTCCCAGCCCCACAGTGATGTCGGTCACCGCATGTTTGGGAATCACGCTGTAACTGGACAAGGCCTCGTCGTTGTAGTAGCTGCTGATGGCATCGGTGTTGAAGCTGGCGTGGAAGCTCTGATTGTCAAACACGGGTACGCGGTACTCGGCGCCAAAGGTAAGGTGGTACTTGGGGGCGCCTGCCACTTGATGACCCGTTGCGTCGTAGTACAGGAGCGGGTCCTTGGCTGATGTCAGGTAAGTCAGCTCCACCGGAATGGCTGCGTTCTTGAAGTCCTTGTATCTGGCATCGTTGTAGGTAAAGCCACCCGAGAAATTGAAATTCTTGACGCCACTGTAGATGGCGTTGAGCTCAAAGCCTTTCGACTGGATCTTGGCCACATTGCCCTGGGTGTTGACGGTGACTGGCGCATTCCCAGGGTTGGTCAACTGATCTTCTGCAGTGGCTACGGGGTCAATGACACGCACCGTTTGTTGGTAGTCGCGGATGTTCATCAAGAACAGGTTGGCATTCAAGACCAACGTCTTCTCAAGCAGGTTCGACTTGAAGCCCAGTTCAAACGCTTGCGTGCGCTCAGGCTTGACCGGGGTATCTTGGCCATTCGAGATGTTGGGCGTGCCCGCCTTTTCACCATACTGCCAGGCAAAGTAGCTGGTCACCTCGTCATTGATCTTGTAGGTCGGGCTGATGTTGGTCGTGGCCAGCAAACCTGAAGTATGGCTGGGCGTTCCGTCGTAGTTCGAGGCACCGACCTTGGCACTGCGAATCGCCTGAGCGAAGGCCACCTGCTTCTTTTGCGCTGCGCTCAGGGAGTTGTATGCGTCGCCAGGATTGGCCCCTCTGGCAGCGCCAAAGTACTTGAACGCAACGGCATCTGCCGCGTTCAAGGCTGCCGTGGACGTGCTCTTCAGATCGCCGGATGCATGTGTGAGGGTGTCCTGATTGGCATCATTCGGGGCGGCAGGGTTAGGCGTCTTGACGTCTGCCGCATAGGTGTCAAAGCCACCCAACGTAGGCACATTCACCCGCACGCCCGCACCGTTGAATGCTTTCTGCGTCTCATAGTTCAACAAGGCTCCGGCACCATAGTTCGGTGTGCTCTGGGTGAACAACTGGTCACGGGAGTCCCATGTCAGGCGCAGGCCAGAGTTCAGCGCCAACTTCTCATCGAACTTCCACTTGGTTTCACCGTAGACCGAAGTTGACTTGGTGCTGGTCGTGGTGTCGCTCTTGGTGTAGAGGCCATTCACGGAATCCAGCAACAAGGACTTGCCCGAGTTGCGCAGTGCAGCCGTCGCAGCGGTGTTGTTGGCGGCAGGGTACAGCGCGTTGTACTGCGCGTTGGTGGCATACCAGGCCCCGCCATCAGCACCATAGCCAGAATGGCTTTCGACCTGATCGCGTGTTCCGATGAAATACAAACCTGCCGTGTATTCGAAGGGCTTGTCGGTCTCAGACCTCAGGCGCACCTCTTGCGAAATCTGATGGTAGTACACGCCACCGCCACCGTACTTGGCAATGTCATACGGCGTGCCTTCGTCATTGCGGGCATCAAACGAATAGCTGCGGAAGCCCGTAATGGAACTGACGGTGTCGTTGTTAGGCAGCTTGTAGTCGGCCTTCAGCGAATTTCCGCGGTACTGAACGGTCTGACCTTGGGTTTGGTCGAAGTTGACCGAGCCATTGTTGGTGGTGCTGTTGAGCCAATCGCTGTAGCCAAAGCCTCGCCCTTGGAACCACTCGCGAGGTGCCGTCGTCGTGGTGCCATTGTTGAAGCCTTGCAGGATGGACCGTGCTGTGGTTCCCTGTTTGTCAACCAGGAGCTGCTCAAAGACATCTTGCCCCGTCAACAAGCTTTTCCGCTTGTTATACGAAACCAGCGAACCACCAGCATAGTAAAGAGGTGTCTCCAGGTTTTCAGACAGGCCGTTCTGAAGCTGAGAAGTCTTCGGCTCAAGTTCGTAGGTGAAATTGACCTTCAAGTTGGGCGTGGGCGTGAGCAAAAACTGGGTACGGCCTGCCACACGGTCCGTGTTGTACTGGGTGTAGTTGCCCCGGTCGTTGCTGGCGTTCTTGTAATAGCCCTGACCCTTGTTGACCGTGATGGCACCGCGCCAGGCCAGGAGGTCATCCACGATGGGGCCGCCAAAGCCCGCCGTGGCCACCAGGGTCTGGTTCTGGCCATAGGTCACCGAGTAGTCACTTTGCGGCACAAAGGTAGGCTGCTTGCTGGTGAAGACAATCTGGCCCGCCGAGCCCCCCTTGCCACCATCGGTGCCGGTTGGGCCTCGGAGCACGGAGACCTGGTCAACGTCGTAGAAGTCGAAGTTGCCCAACTGGGTCAGGCCAAAGCTGATGTCATCCACGATGGTGAGGACGCTCGGGTCTTGGAACTCGGCAAAGCCGCGCTTGCCCAAGCCCCGGATCGACAAGTTGGCACCACGTGCATTGCTCTGGTTGAAGGTGATGCCGGGCAGGCGCTTCGTGATGGCGTTGAAGTCACGCGCCACGTCGCGGCCCAACTCGGCGCCCGTGACCACCGATTCGGCGACCGGATTGTCTTGAAGCTTGGCCAGGCGCGGACGGCTGCGCACGGTCACGCCTTCCAGCGTCTGGACTTGTGGCTCTTCCTTTTGTTCGCCCGGTTGGTCAGCTGCGCCAGCGGCTGGAGCCCCCTGGTTGGCAGCAGCCGGTGGTGCGAGCTTGGGCGCCTCTTGAGCCCAAGCGGCAGAGGCAGCGATGAAGACCATGGACCCCACCAAGGCTGCAATGGGAGACATGTGGAACGGCGCCTCAGCACCATGTTGTTGACCTCGGGACGGCCTGCGGACGCTTGGCTTGCTCACGTGTTGTACCTCTTGTGGATCTGACGTTCAGGTTGGGAGATGGGCGCCTGACTGCAACCCATGTGCCACCTTCTCTTCGCGTACCCGTCATCCATCACGAGCTCGCATCACGTGCGCAGGATGGGTGCCGCCTCACTGTTGACCAGCCAACAGGGCCTGTACGCCCACCAACCAAACGACGCGGCATCCAGCCCGCCAGGCAACACCATTCCAAGAGCGCAGATGTATTGCGCGCAAACGAAGAAATGCATGTGTTCATGCAAGCAGAAAGGAAGGTCCGCTTGCTGGCCCTGTCCGCCCACTTTGCAGAGCAAGCACGTTCGTCAACCCATGTTGACAAGCCGGCAACACAACTTCACGAAGCGCTGAAATCGCAGCAACGCTGCTCGCAATTCGACACCACAGCTTCTCGCATATGGACATGCCTACTGCCAATTGGACATTCGCTGCTGCATCGTGAAGATGGCCGTTCATCCATGCCAAAGACCAGACGGAGAACTCACTTGAATCAACCTTGCAAGCGTCCTTGGGCTGGCCAGATGGTGTGCGGCGCGACGCTGACGATGCTCATGTACACCGGCCCTGCGCAGGCCTCGCCACCTGTGCCCACGCTGCCTCTGGCACGCGCCGCATCGGCCTTCGCCCATGGGCATGACATGGATGAACCCACCCTTTCACCCGACGGCAGCCGGCTCGCCTACATCGGCAACGTCAAAGGCAAACGGGTGATCGTGGTGCGGCGCGTCGATGACCAGGGCACACCGACCGTCATCGGCACCCAGGACAGCGAGCCCACCCGCGTGATCTGGAAGACCAACAACCGCCTCGTGGCAGCCATCAGCCTGGCCGAGCGCCGAGGTGGTGAAGGGGCAGCATTGGCGAGAGAAACCCGCCTGATTGCCTTCAACGCTGATGGCAGCGGGCGCACCGCATTGATCCGGGCCGAGCGTGGCGACTACATTCCGCAGGTGCAGGACCACATCGTGAGCATGAAGCCCGATGACGCCGGACACATCCTGGTCGCCTTGTCGCCCATCGACGGGCTGTTCGCCACCGAGCGATTCAGTGGCAAACGCATGGACGATCGGGCCCGCTACCCTGATGTCCGCGAGGTGAACGTCTTCGATGGCAGCTCGCAGGTGGTGGTGCCACATCGTGATGGCGTGAGCACATGGCTGGCCGATTCGAGCGGTCAAGTCCGCGCAGGCATTGACCATTCAGACGCCAGACGCCTGCGCGTGACCTACAAGGCCGAGGGCGCCAAGGCCTGGCATGAGATCGAGGTCCAACTGGAAGGCAGTCCCTTGCAGCCAGATGAGGTCCAAGCCCTGCAGCTGACCGGCGACGGTGGCGATGAACTGGTGCTGAGTGGCCTGGGCGCGCAAAGCCAGGCACCACAACGCTGGCGACTGAGATTGCCTCAGGGGCAATGGACGCCGCACACAGCGCCAGCGGCAATGGCTCCGATGTTCACGGCGGTTCGGGGCATCCTCCCCAAAGCCAAGGCCGGCAGGCTAAGCCTGGACGAGGCCCTGGTTCGCAAGGTTTTGGGCGATACAGCGGCCATTGTTTCTGCCAGCGATGCGCTCGATGTGCTGCTGGTGAGCAAGGCGAGCGGCGCGCTGCCCACGCAATGGTGGCTGTTGGCGCACGCACCCGGTGTGCAGCCGGAACTCACCCTGCTGAGCGACAACCTGGGCGACCTGCCCGCTGAAATACTGGGTGTGGCTCACCTGGTGAACATCCCCACCCGAGATGGCAGCGCCATCCCCGGCAAACTGACCCTGCCCAGGCTGGCGCTGCCTTCAGGGCAGAAGCGGCCCTTCGTGGTCCTGGTACACGATGGCCCTGCCGCATCCCTGGGCGATGCCTTCGATGCCGAAGTGCAGTTCTTCGTCAGCCAGGGCTGGTCGGTGTTGCAGCCGGCCTTCCGGGGCTCCACCGGGGTGTCACCTACACACAGGGAGGCCGGACGTGGCCAATGGGGCAGGCTGATGCAAGATGATGTCACCGACAGCACAAAGTGGGCCCTTGCCAAGGCGGATGCCGATCCCGAGCGGGTCGTCGTGGCAGGGCATGGCTACGGCGGCTACGCTGCATTGCTGGAGCTGGCTCGCGAGCCGCATCTGTACCAGGGTGCCATCGCTGTTGCGCCCATTGCAGACCTGGGCTACTTTCGCGAACAGCTGTCGCACTACATCGACCGTTCAGCACTTGAACGCCATGAGCTGCTCGATGAGGCCACGTTCAAGGCAGCTCCTTCGCCTGCTTCGCTGGCTGGCGGCATCGCCGCACCGGTGTTGTTGATCCATGGGCGTCGGGACACCCGCGTCAAGCCGGTTCAGACCGACGTGATGGCCAGGGCGCTGCAGCGTGCCGAAGTGCCACACCGCGTGGTCTGGCTCGCTGACGCCGATCATGAACTGAAGGGCGAGTCAGATCAGCGGCAAGCACTGGAAGCCATCGGCGGCTTCCTCACTGATCTGTCCGTAGGCCACATCAAACCCAGGGCGGTTGCCGCCGCACCGTGACATCACTGCGGGCCGTCCATTGAGGTCAATTGCCGCTCGCCTTGCGCCGTTGGGGCGGCTCGCTGGGCACCAGGCTGAGCACAGCAAAGCGCGCGCCCTTGACCACCACCGAAGACAAACGGCCGAAGCTGCCGCCCGGGCTGCTGGGCTCGAAGCCCACTCGCTCCGCATAGGGCAATTCGTGCGCGGGCACCTGCAAGGTGGCCTCAAACCACTTCCCCTGCTGGTCTTCCACCAGGAGGTGCTGCGCGTCCAACACGAACCAGTTCTGAATGCCGCCACGGGCGACGAAGGCGACTTCAGACTGCGCCGACGTGGCGCCCGCTGGCACCCAGTCGTAGGGCACCGGCTGGGCCCGGTACACCGCATTGCCTGTGACTTGCGCACCTTCACCGCCCGTGCGCGTGCTGCCCACAAAGGGGCTGACGTATTCCCACACGATCTCGCCTTGCGGCGTCACCTGGAAGAAGCGGCCGTTCATGCCCTCGTCGATCAGGGTGTTGCCATTGGCCAGGCGACGTGCGCTGCCGATGAACGAACTGTAGAAGGCCCATGCTGGCTGGCCGGACAACGTGGCGGTGTACTGCCAGACGATGCGCAGGCTGGCCGGGTCGATCTCCAGCACACGCGACCGCGGCTGGGTGCCTACGCCGGCGCGCGGGTAGCCCGCTTCGCCCTGGTTGTCGAACACCAGCAGATTGCCCGCACCCGGCAAGCCCTTGGGGATGATGTGGGCGTCGTGTTGGCCGATGATCTGGTCCACCTCACGGGGCAGGCTCGCGCCCGAGTTCCGGGGGTAGTTCGGCCCCAGGTGCCACACCACTTTGCCCGTCTTGCGCTCGATGATGGCCGTGAAGTTGGCCTCGCGAGCACAGACGATGAGGTTGTCCGGGTGGAATCTCGCGTCACCCGCATCGAACCACTTGTTCGGCCCCACCACCGACATGTTGTTGAAGTGCAGGTAGTCAAAGGGCAACCTGGCGTCGTTGCGGGTGAGACCCTGGCGGATCAGGGCCAGCGCGGCTTCGTCGAAGCCAAACTCCTGCAGGTGCTCCAGTGCGAACCAGGACCACACCACGTCGCCTTGTGCATTGACCTCGTAGATGCCGTCATCGAGCAGCTTCTCGGCCTTGAAGCCTGCAGGCGCAGGACGGATGGCGTTGACCAGCAACACGGTGTTGCCGTTGGGCAAGCGCCGCCAGTCATGGTGCTGACGGACGCCGGTGTCGGTGCCTGATGCCACGGTGGCCACACTGTCGCCATACCCTCCCTGCAGCTTGACGCCAGCCCATTGCCAGATGAGCTTGCCTTCCCAATCCACCTCGCCAATGGTCTGCTTGCCCAGACTGCCTGGCGCACTGGCCTCGGCGGTCAGTTGCAGCAACACATGCCCCTTGGCACCACCGGCCAGTGCGGGGTCGATGAACAGCGGCGGCTGCGCCTCTTGCGACCATTGTCGAAGCTCGCGCCCATCCAGGTCGATGAGGTGAGTCTTGCGGTCAGCGCCGGTGAACAGCACATACGTGGGCTGAGCCTTCTGACGGTCAATTTTGGTGACCCCGGTGGGGTACACGCTGGGAAAGGCCCAGATGCCACCAGACAGCAAGGCCAGCCCCAAGGCCATGAGGGGCCTGTGCAGGCGTTCAGATCGACGGTGAGGGCGCGTGGAATCGGTCATGCCTGAGGAGGATCATCGGTTGAAGGGCACGACTCTAGGCAGCCCACCCGCCCGATGCAAAGACAGGAATCGCACAAGCACATGCGCGATGCACAGATCGGTGCCTCAGGCTCAGGCACAGTCGCGGGTGATCGCCCGGTCATGTCCGCTTTGACGGCAGCTTTGCCGGCAGATCTGCACGCGTCTGCTGTGTGCCCGGGCGCCGTAACCGGCCTGGGCGGCCACCCCGCTCAAGGCGACTGGGGACGCCGCAGCCCCATGGCACCTGGCTGTGACTCGGCGCTCACGCCTCTCACCTTTGCAATGGTTCACATGAAACTGGGCGTTACCCATTGCTACGATTTCCACAATCCAGTCACGCACATGCGCGCCCCACCGGTCGCCGCGCACCCATCCTCATGATGAATCCCGTTCGGCACGCGACAAAGCGCCCATCCACCCTGTTGGCCGGCACACCCCATCGTCAGACAGGCCGAATCCACTGGACTGCGGCGGCGGCGGCCGTGGCTGTGACCTTGGCTGGCGCCTGGTGGTGGCGCGGCCATGTCGGCACCGACCAGGCTCAGGCCGCACAGCCCGCTTCCAGCGGCGCCTCAGGGGTCACTGGGCCAGAGGGCCGACGCGGGCCACCGGGCGGTGGGCGCCGGGGCGGTGGCCCGGCCACGGTGTCGGTGGCCACCGTGACGCACAAGGACGTGTCCGTCACGGTCGAGACCGTGGGCACATTCACAGCCGCCAACACCGCGGTGGTGCGGCCTCAGGTGTCGGGCGTCTTGCAGAAGCTGCTCGTCAAAGAAGGCCAGACGGTGAAGGCCGGCCAGGCCATCGCCCAGATCGACCCTCGCGCCTTCGAAGCCACGCTGGCCCAGGCCGATGGCGCACTGGCCAGAGACCAGGCCACGCTGGACAATGCCCGCATCGACTTGCGCCGCTACCAAGACCTGCTGGCCAAAGAGGCCGTGCCACGCCAGCAGTTCGAGACCCAGCAGACCACAGTGCGCCAGCTGGAAGGCACCGTCAAGCTCGATCAGGCCAGCGTGGCCTCGGCGCGGCTGCAACTGTCCTACACGCGGGTGACGGCCCCCATCGGTGGCCGGGTTGGCCTCAAGCAGGCCGATGTGGGCAACATCGTGCAACCGTCGGACGCCAACGGCATCGTCAGCATTGTCCAGAGCCAGCCCATCGCGCTGGTCATGGCCGTGCCTGCAGCCAACCTGGCGGCCATGCAGACCCGCCTGCAACACAGCGAGCCCTTGCGCGTGGTCGCCACCGACCGGGCGTCCGGACAGGCCCTGGCCAGAGGCAAGGTCTCTGTGCTGGACAACGCCATCGATCTGGGCACCGACACCATCAAGGTCAAGGCCTTGTTCCCCAATGAAGACGGCAGCCTGTTCCCCAACCAGGCCGTGAGCGCCAGCCTGCAGGTGAACCTGCTGCCCAACGCCCTGGTGGTGCCCGATGGGGCGCTCAGCCGGGGCACGCGTGGCATGCAGGTTTATGTCGTCGATGAAGGCTTCAATGTGCTGACCCGCCCGGTGAGGGCGCTGGCCAGCGATGGCGGCTGGACGGCGGTGGAAGGCGATCTGCACGACGGCGAGCGCGTGGTCATCGATGGCCTGGACCGCCTGCGGGAGGGAGACCAGGTGCAAGTGGCCGATGCCAAGGGCCACGACGATCAGCAAGGCGGAAAGCGCGAAGGCCATGGCGACGGCGAACACCGCCACAAGCGCCCATGAACCCGTCCCGCCCCTTCATCGAACGACCGGTGGCCACCTCGCTGCTCATGCTGGCCATCGTGCTGGTCGGCTGGCTGGCCTACCGCTTGCTGCCCTTGTCTGCACTGCCTGAAGTGGACTACCCCACCATCGAGGTGAGCACCCTGTACCCCGGTGCCAGCCCGGACGTGATGTCCACCATGGTGAGCGCACCACTGGAACGCCAGTTCGGCCAGATGCCCGGCCTCACCCAGATGCACACCAGCAGCTCTGGCGGCGCTTCGGTGATCACGCTGCGCTTCAGCCTGGAGCTGTCGCTGGACGTGGCCGAGCAGGAAGTGCAGGCCGCCATCAATGCCGCCAGCAACCTGCTCCCGGCGGACTTGCCCATGCCACCGGTCTACAGCAAGGTCAACCCGGCGGACGCGCCAGTGCTGACCCTGGCCATCACGTCGGCCACCCTGCCTGTCACCCGCGTGCATGAACTGGTGGAGAGCCGCCTGGCACCGAAGTTGTCGCAGCTGCCGGGCGTGGGCCTGGTGAGCATCGCGGGCAGCCGCAGGCCGGCCGTGCGCATCCGCAACCATCCCGACACGCTGGCCGCCCTGGGCCTGAGCCAGGACGACATCCGCACCGCCGTCACCGCCGCCAACGTCAACCAGGCGAAAGGCAGCCTGGACGGCGCATTGCGCGCCTCGACCATCGACGCCAACGACCAGCTCAAGTCCGCCGATGAATACCGAGCGCTGATCATCGCCTGGAAGAACGGCCGTCCCATCCGCTTGCAGGACGTGGCCGAGGTGGTTGATGGCGCCGAGAACGTGCGGCTGGCCGCATGGGCAGACCGCACGCCGGGCATCATCCTGCAGGTGCGCCGCCAACCTGGCGCCAACGTGATCGCCACCGTGGACCGCGTCAAGGAGTGGCTGCCCAAGCTGCAGCCGTCGCTGCCGGCCTCATTGGACGTGCGCATCCTGTCTGACCGCACCACCACCATCCGCGCATCAGTGGAAGACACAGAGTTCGAGCTGCTGCTCGCCGTGGCCCTGGTGGTCATGGTGATCTTCGTGTTCCTGCGCAGCTTCTCGGCCACCCTGATCCCGGCCGTGGCCGTGCCCTTATCGCTGGTGGGCACCTTCGGCGTCATGTACCTGGCGGGGTATTCGATCAACAACCTCACGCTGATGGCGCTGACCATCGCCACGGGCTTCGTGGTCGATGACGCCATCGTGATGATCGAAAACATCGCCCGCCTGATTGAAGAGGGCCAGACGCCCATGCAGGCCGCCCTGGAAGGCAGCCGGCAGATCGGTTTCACCATCATCTCGCTGACGGTCTCGCTGATGGCCGTGCTCATTCCCTTGCTGTTCATGGGCGATGTGGTGGGCCGCTTGTTCCACGAGTTCGCCATCACCCTGGCCATGGCCATCCTGATCTCGGCCGTGGTGTCGCTCACGCTGACGCCGATGATGAGCGCCCGCCTCCTCAAGGCCCACAGCGGGGGCGGTCATGAACACGGCGGCTGGCTGATGCAGCGCATCCTGGGCGCGTATGAGCGCTCGCTGGATGTGGTGCTGCGCCACCCGCGCATCACCCTGCTGACCTTCGGTGCCACCCTCGCGCTGACGGTGGGGCTGTATGCCCTGGTACCCAAGGGCTTTTTCCCGGTGCAAGACACCGGCCTGATCCAGGTGGTGACCGAAGCCCCGGCACGTACCAGCTTCGAAGCCATGTCCCGCCACCAGCAGGACCTGGCGGATGCGCTGCTGCATGACCCGGACGTGGCCAGCATCGCCTCCTTCATCGGGGTGGACGGCGCCAATGCCACGCTGAATGCAGGGCGCATGCAGATCACGCTCAAACCCTGGGGCGTGCGCCGCGCCGAGGTGTCCGAGGTCATCGCCCGGCTGCAGTCTGCCGCCAGCCGGGTGCCAGGCTTCACCGCCTATTTCCAGCCGGTGCAGGACCTCACCGTGGAAGACCGCGTCTCTCGCACCCAGTATCAGCTGCTGTTGAGTTCACCCGATGACGCTGCCTTGCGCCAGGGTGCACAGGCATTGAACGATGCGCTGGGCCAGCGGCCTGAGCTGGCGGGCGTCACCAGCGACCTGCAAGACCGCGGTCAACAGGCCTACCTGAAGATCGACCGTGAGGCCGCCGGTCGCCTGGGCGTGACGGTGGCCGCCATCGACACCGCGCTGTACAACGCCTTTGGCCAGCGTCAGATCTCGACCATCTACACGCAGTCCAGCCAATACCGTGTGGTGCTGGAGTCCACACTGCAAGGCGGCCCCCAAACCATCCTGCAGCTCAAGGTGCCTGGTGCCACCGTGTCCGCCACAGGCACGACCACGCCCACACAGGTGCCCTTGGCCTCGGTGGCCACCATCGAGTCGCGTGAGGCCCCACTGCTGATTCAGCACGTGGCCCAGTTCCCGGCCACCACGCTGTCGTTCAACCTGGCACCAGGCTTTGCATTGGGCGATGCCGTGGCGGCCATCGAGGCCGAACAACACCGCCTGGAAGCCGACGGCCAGCTGCCCCGAAGCGTGGAAGTTCAGTTCCAGGGCGCGGCGGCAGCCTTCCGCGACTCGCTGACCGGCACCCTGCTGCTGGTGGCGGCCGCCGTGGTCACCATGTACATCGTGCTGGGGGTGCTGTATGAGAGCTATGTCCACCCGCTGACCATCCTGTCCACCTTGCCCTCGGCAGGCCTGGGTGCGCTGCTGGCATTGCTGGCGGCCAGGCTGGACCTGGGCATCATCGCGGTGATCGGCATCGTGCTGCTGATTGGCATCGTCAAGAAGAACGCCATCATGATGATCGACTTCGCGCTCGATGCCCAACGCCACCAGGGCTTGGGCCCGCGTGCCGCGATTCGCCAGGCCTGCCTGCTGCGCCTGAGGCCCATCCTGATGACCACCATGGCCGCCTTGCTGGGCGCCTTGCCCCTGATGATCGGCCAGGGCGTGGGCCACGAACTGCGCCACCCGCTGGGTGTGACCCTGGTGGGCGGCCTGATCGTGAGCCAGCTGCTCACGCTCTACACCACGCCGGTGATCTACCTGGGCTTTGCAGCGCTGGCCGAGCGCTGGCAGGCCTGGCGCGGCAAGGCCTTGCTGTCATCGGAGTCAGCGTGAACATCTCATCGCCCTTCATCCACCGGCCGGTGGCCACCACCCTGATCACCATCGGCGTGGTGCTGGCCGGTCTGCTGGGCTTTGCCAGGCTGCCCATCGCCCCGCTGCCACAGGTGGACTTCCCCACCATCAACGTCGGTGCCAACCTGCCCGGCGCCAGCCCCGATACCATGGCCGCCACCGTGGCCACACCGCTGGAGCGGGCCCTGGGCAACATCGCGGGCGTGACCGAGATCACCTCGCGCTCGTCACTGGGCAACACCAGCATCACCCTGCAGTTCGACCTCAACCGCGACATCGACGGCGCCGCGCGCGACGTGCAGTCGGCCATCAACGCGGCACGCACCCTGCTGCCCAGCGGCATGCCCAGCAACCCGACCTACCGCAAAGTCAACCCGGCAGATTCGCCCATCATGGTGCTGTCGCTGACTTCGGCCACACGCAGCCGCGGCCAGATGTACGACGTGGCCTCCACCGTGCTGGCACAGCGCCTGGCGCAAGTTCAGGGCGTGGGCCAGGTCAACGTGGCCGGGGCCGCACTGCCGGCCGTGCGCGTCGAGCTCGACCCCGACAAGCTGGCCAGCCGTCAGATCCCCATCGACGCCGTGCGTCAGGCCATTGTGGCCACCAATGTGAACCGCCCCAAGGGCAGCCTGGAAGCCGGCGACACGCACTGGCAGGTCGGCGCCAACGACCAGGCCATGACGGCAGCGGATTTCGCGCCCACCATCCTCACCTACCGCGCCGGTGCGGCGGTGCGCCTGCGCGATGTGGCCGATGTCATTGATTCCGTCCAGGACGTGCGCAACGACGGCATGGCCAACGACCAGCCCGCCGTGGTCCTGCTGATCATGAAAGCGCCGGGCGCCAACGTCATCGAGACGGTGCAACGCATTCGCGAGGTGCTGCCCCGCTTGCAGGCATCGATCCCAGCTGCCATCGACTTCAAGGTCGTCAGCGACCGCACGCCCAGCATCCGCAACGCCATGCGCGAAGTCGAGCGATCGCTGGCTGTGGCCATCGGCCTGGTCATCCTGGTTGTGCTGGCCTTCCTGCGCGATGGGCGCGCCACCCTGCTCCCCGCGGTGGCCGTGCCGGTGTCGCTGGCCGGCACCCTGGGCCTGATGTACCTGCTCGACTACAGCCTGGACAACCTCTCCGCCATGGCCCTCACCGTGGCCACGGGCTTCGTGGTCGACGACGCCATCGTGGTGGCCGAGAACATCAACCGGCACCTGGAAAAGGGCTTCAGCCCGCTGCAGGCCGCTTTGCGTGGCGCCAGCGAGATCGGCTTCACCGTGGTGTCCATCAGCATCTCGCTGATCGCCGTCTTCATCCCCATCCTGCTGATGGGCGGGGTTGTCGGGCGCCTGTTCCGCGAATTTGCCGTGGTGCTCAGCTGCGCCATCCTGGTTTCCATGGTGGTGTCGCTCACCGTCACGCCCATGATGGCCGCGCGCTTGCTCAAAGCACCTGTGCGCGATGTCCGGCCGGTCAGCGGCCTGCGCGCCTTGCTGGGCCGCATGGGGCAACTGGTCACGTTCGGCTACCGCCACTCGCTCAAAGGCGCCTTGCGCCACCCGCTGCTGACGCTGGCGGTGCTGGCCGGGGTCGTCGTGCTCAACGTCAAGCTGTATGGCCTGATCCCCAAGTCCTTCTTCCCGCAGCAGGACAACGGCCTGTTGATCGGCAACGTGCAGGCCGACCAGGCTTCGTCCTTCCAGGCCATGCAGCTGCGCATGAGGCGCTTCATGAAGGTCCTGCGGGCTGACCCGGCCGTGGCCCAGGTCACCGCATCGACGGGTGGCGGCGGCGGTCCGGGTGGTGGTGGCAGCAACTCGGCCACCTTCTTTGTCAACCTCAAGCCGCTGACAGAGCGCACCGACAACGCCGACGCCGTGATCACCCGCCTGCGGCGCACGCTGGGGCGCGAGCCCGGCGCCAATCTCTTTCTTTTCCCTGCACAAGACCTGCGCATCGGCGGGCGGCCCGGCAATGCGCAGTTCCAGTACACGGTGCTGGCCGACGACGTCGACGACCTGCGCCGCTGGGGGCCACGGGTGCGCAACGCGCTGACCAAGCTGCCCGAATTGGCTGACGTCAACACCGACCAGCAGGACAAGGGAGAGCAGACCCAGGTGGTGATCGACCGCGAAGCCGCCACCCGACTGGGCGTCAACGTGGCCAGCATCGACACGGCGCTCAACGACGCCTTCGGCCAGCGCCAGGTGGGCGTGATCTACAACCCGCTCAACCAGTACCGCGTGGTGATGGAGTGGGCGCCGGCCTTCCTTCAGGCACCGGCATCGTTGCAACGTGTGGAGGTGTTCAACAAGACCGGCGAAGGCGTGCCACTGGCTTCTTTTGCCCACATCGCCCGCAGCAACACCCCGCTCACGGTCAACCACCAGAGCGGCACGCCCGCCAGCACCATCAGCTACAACCTGGCGCCGGGCGTGTCGATGTCCCAGGCCACCCAGGCCATCGACGAGGCCGTGCACGACCTGGGCCTGCCCACCTCGGTCCGGGGCGGCGCTCAAGGCACGGCCAATGCCTTCCAGCAGTCGCTGTCCACCCAGCCGCTGCTGATCGGCACGGCCATCCTGGCCATCTACCTGGTGCTGGGCATGCTGTATGAGAGCCTCATCCACCCGGTGACCATCCTGTCGACGCTGCCGTCTGCCGGCGTGGGCGCCTTGCTGGCCTTGATGGCCTGCGGCACCGACTTTTCGATCATCGCCCTCATCGGCGTGATTCTGCTGATCGGCATCGTCAAGAAGAACGCCATCATGATGATCGACTTCGCCATCATGCGGCAGCGCCAGGGTCGGCTCAGCGCCAGCCAGGCCATCTACCAGGCGGCCTGCCTGCGTGCCCGCCCCATCATGATGACGACGGCCGCCGCCATGCTGGGCGCAGTGCCCCTGGCCATCGGGCACGGCGAAGGTGCCGAACTGCGCCAGCCCCTGGGCATCGCCATCGTGGGCGGCCTGGCGCTCAGCCAGCTGCTCACCCTCTACACCACACCGGTGGTCTACGTGCTGATGGACAGGCTGCGGCCTGCGCGCACACGTGGCCAGCCCGCACCCGCTGCGCTCTCTCTGCAAGCTGCTCATGGTTGACCTCCTCTTCCCCGTTGCCCGCACAGCTCAACACCCTGTCGTGCGCCCGCTGGCCCTGGCCGTCTGCCTGGCCCTGAGCCTGGGTGGCTGCAGCGTCACACGGGTGGCCCCGCCCGCCGAGCCCGCGGCGCCAACCCGCTTCATCGAGGAGGGCGCCTGGGAGCGCGCGCCGGCCGCCTCGCCACTGCCACAGGCATGGTGGACGGTGTTCCATGACGCCCAGCTCGACGCCCTGATGAACCACCTGCCCACGGGCAACATCAACCTGCAGGCTCTGGCCTTGCAGGTGCGAGCGGCCCAGGCCACGGTATCGGCCAGCCAGCAGGCCTTCTTGCCGAGCGTTGGCCTGAATGCCTCGGCCAGCCGCAATGCCACGGTGAACACAGGCAACCCGTCGAACGGCGGCAATGAAGCCACGCTGGGCAAATCGGTGCAAATGGGCGCCACAGCCAGTTGGGAGCTGGACCTCTGGGGCCGCTTGGGCCAGGCCCGAGAGGTCGCCCAGGCACAGAGCCTGGCCAGCCAGGCCGACCTGTCCGCGGCCCTGCTGTCTGCGCAGGCCACCTTCGTTCAGACCTACCTCTCGTGGCGCAGCACGCAAGTCCAAACCGACGTCCTCACGCGGACAGCTCAGGCCAACGAGAAGGCGCTGGAGATCACCCAGGCCCGCTACCAGGGCGGCATGGTGACCCGTGCCGACGTGCTGCAGGCCGACACGCAGTTGCAGACCGTGCGGGCCCAACTGGCCGACGTGCGCGCGCAGGCAGGCCAGTTGCGCCAGAGCCTGGCGGGCCTGCTGGGCACCACGGCAGAGGGCCTGCCGCTGGAGTCACGTGGCGACGCCACCGCGGCGTCCTCCGCACTGCTCAGCCTGCCGGAGCCACCGCCGCTCCCTACCTTGCTGCCCAGCCAGGTTCTGAGCCAGCGGCCGGACGTCCAGGCCGCACGCCAACGGGTGGTGGCGGCCTACACCCAGATCGGCGTCACCGATGCGGCCTGGTTGCCCAGCTTCGACCTGGCTGCGTCGGCTGGCTACAAGGGCAGCACCGTTGCCTCGCTGCTCAGCGCGCCCCACCTCTACTGGTCACTGGGGCCAAGCGTGGCGGCATCGCTGCTGGATGGCGGGCAGCGGCAACTGGCCAGCCAGCAGGCCCGCATCAACGGCGAAGCCAGCAGCCTGGCCTATCGGCAGGTGGTGCTCAACGCCATCCAGGAAGTGGAGGGCAACCTGATCCTGGCGCGGGAGCTGGCACAGGAACAGGAGGCACTGGACAGGGCGCGTCTGTCGGCGCAACAGAACCTCGACATCGTGCTGGCGCAATACGGCGCCGGCACCGTGAGCTACCTGGCCGTGACCACTGCGCAAGCTGCGCTGCTCAACAGCGAACTGAGCTGGCTGGCCGTGCGCAACCGCCAGCTAGCCGCGTCCACCGTACTGCTCAAAAATCTGGGCGGCGACTGGTCCACAGCCTCGCCGACGGCACCTCGGTGACACGCTGCACAGCCCTGAGACCCGTCGCTCGGCCGGGGCACCGGCCCATCCTCCGCAGCTGAAGCGGAATCTCAGTCGACCCCATGAGTCGACATGCCTGCTGCCCCGCCACCATTTGCGCGCCAGTCAACACCAGGTGTTGACTTGCGTACATGCACGCACCACAGCCGGATCGCCATTTGCCTTGGAAGCCCCTTTCCATCGGGGTTCTGGCACACGCATTGCTGCATGCAGCGCGCATTTCCGGCTGCCATTTCGGCCATCCGTTGCAACGCCACCGGGCGGATGGATATGTGAAATGAGCAGTTGCCCGCCTGGCATACCCATCCCTAGGATGCACGCCATTCGGCTCGATTCCACATCTTCTCTTGACGCCCCATGAGTGCTTACGCAGCTTCCTATGAACCCGAAGGCAAACGCAGTTTCACTGGCGTGGCCGTGGTGTTCTTCATCCATGCCCTGGTGATCTACGCTTTGGTTTCCGGCCTGGCCCGCAAGGTGGTCGACGTGGTCAAGTCCCCGCTGGACGCCACGCTGATCGAAGAAAAGAAGATCGACGAGCCACCCAAGCCCAAAGAAATCGTGCCGCCACCGCCCAAGCTGGAGGCACCACCCCCGCCATTCGTGCCGCCGCCCGAGGTGGTGGTCACTCAGGCGCCACCCGAGCCCACCATCCAGGCCGTGGTGCAGACCCCGCCGCCCAAGCCCGTTGACATCGCCCCGACGCCGGTGGCGCCGCCGGCCCCGGTTGCACCGCCCGCACCACCCAAGCCTCAGAAGGTGTCCGTGGGTGTGGCCTGCCCCAAGCGCGCAGAAGTGAACCGCCCCACCCAGTTCGATGGCATTGCCGGTGAAGTGAAGGTGCGCATCACCGTCAGCGACAGCAAGGTGGCTGGCATCGAGATCCTGGGCTCCAAGCCCAAAGGCATGTTCGACGGCGCCGTCCGTGAATCCCTGGCCAAGTGGGTCTGCACCACTGGCCCTGGCGAAACCGTCATCGCAGAAACCGTTTTCAATTTCACCGCGGATTGATGCTCTGCGCACACACCGCTCTCTTCATCCGTTCAGCGCAAGCAAGCAAGACCATGCAAACCAAGTTCAAATCGACCATCGCCAGCGCCCTTTTCGGCATCGCTGCTTCCATCAGCCTCGCTTCCCTCTTGAGCCTGCCGCAAAGCAGCGAGGCAGCCACCGTTGACGTCAAGCCCATCCTGGTGGCACAGGCCGACACCGGCAAGCCCGCAGAGGCCACCAGCACGGCGCCCACGGCCACCGCTGCACCCGTGGCCAAAGAAGAGGTCGACAACCCCTATGGCCTCGGCGCCCTGTGGGCCCAGGGTGACTTCGTCGCCCGAGGCACGCTCACCATCCTCGTGCTCTTCAGCTTCGGCAGCTGGTACATCCTGATCACCAAGCTGGTGGAAAGCCTCAAGCTCAGCCGCGAAGCCACCGACGCCCGCAAGAACTTCTTCAAGGCAGCAGATCTGCAAGAAGGCGCAGCCAAGCTCAAGGAGGGCGGTGCCTTCCGCTACGTTGCCGAAACCGGCCTGCTGGCCAGCGAGCACCATGAAGGCGAGCTGACCGTGCACATCGACCGCAACACCTGGATCACCTCCAGCATCGAGCGCGCCGTGGGTGACATCCAGTCGCGCCTGCAAAACGGCCTCGCCTTCCTGGGCACCGTCGGCTCTACCGCACCGTTCATCGGCTTGTTCGGCACGGTGTGGGGCATCTATCACGCCCTGACCGCCATCGGCATCGCAGGCCAGGCATCGATCGACAAGGTGGCAGGCCCTGTGGGTGAAGCCCTGATCATGACCGCCATCGGTCTGGCTGTGGCGGTGCCCGCCGTGCTGGGCTACAACTGGCTGGTGCGTCGCAACAAGGTCACGCTGGACGCCGTGCGCAGCTTCAGCGCCGACTTGCACGGCGTGTTGATCGGCGCCAAGTCGGCCAACGCCCGCCGAGCAGCCTGACCGCGCAGGAGACATGACATGGCGATTTCCCTGAAGTCGGGTGATGCGGAAGACGAAGTCAACTCCTCCATCAACACGACGCCACTGGTGGACGTGATGCTGGTGCTGCTGATCATCTTCCTCATCACCATCCCGGTGGTGCGGCAGACAGTTCAACTCAACCTGCCCAGCGAAAAAAACATCGCACGCCAGACCCGCCCCGAGAACATCGAGATCTCGGTGGACAGTGAAGGCAAGACCTACTGGAACGGCCAGCTGCTGGCCAGCAGCGATGAACTGTTCGACAAGCTCAAGGTGGAGACCGTGAAGGTGCCTCAGCCTGAGGTGCACATCCGGGGCGACCAAAAGACCAAGTACGAACACGTGGGCCGCGTGATGTTCACGGCCCAGCGCGCAGCGATCGCCAAGATCAGCTTCGTGACAGAGCCGCCTGCGAACCACTGAGCCATTGAAAAATTAGGAACCATCATGGGAATGAACCTTGGTTCGAGCGCGAGCGCCGACCCGGAAGTGATGACGGAGATGAACACCACGCCACTCATCGACGTGATGCTGGTGTTGTTGATCATGCTCATCCTCACGATCCCGGTGCAGTTGCATTCGGTGAACCTGAACCTGCCCACCAGCGCCACCCCGCCCTCCACTGCGGAGCCGCCGCCCGTGGTCACGGTGGACATCGATTTCGACGGCACCTTGCTGTGGAATGGTGAAGCTTTGTCCGGGCGGCCGGTGTTGGACGCCCGCCTGAGCCAGATCGCAGCCGAACCCAAGTCCACTCAGCCTGAGCTGCACATCCGGCCCAACAAGCTGGTGGACTACGCGGCTGTCGCCGGCGTGCTTGCCAGCGCCCAGCGACACGGTCTGACCAAAATCGGCGTGGTGGGCAACGAACAGTTCGTCAAGTGATCCAGGGAGCCCGCCACATGACCCCGCACAAGCTCAAATCGCTCATCGTCCTCGCATTCATGACGGGCCTGTTGGCGCTGGGGCGTGCCGAAGGTGCATGGGCTGCTGAGCCCGTGCGCCCTCAGATCGGGCAACCCTTGCTGGCAGCGCGCGAACTGGTGCTGGCGCAGCGCTACGGCGAGGCGCTGGACAAGGTGGACGAACTCGCGCAGCTCCCTGGACTCCATGACAACGAAGCGCGTCTGGTCGAGCAGATGCGCCTGTCGGCCGCCACGGGCGCAGGCGACCTGACCCTGGCCACACAGGCTTTCGAGCGGCTCGATGCTTCGCACAGCCTGCCCACCACCCAGCGCCTGGGCGCCGAGCTGTCGATGGCTGCGCTGGCCTACCGCAGCGAGGCCTATGCCGATGCCGTCCGCTGGTCACGGCGCTACCTGAAGGACGGCGGACAAAGCGCCAAGGTTCGCAACGTGCTGATCCAGGCGCAATACCTGTCGGGCGACCTGAAGGGTGCTGCGCATTCGCTGAGCGATGGCCTCCAATCACTGCAGCACTCAGGTACCCGCCCACCAGAGGCCGAACTCAAGCTGCTGCTGCACGTCGCCGCCAGGCTGCAAGACAACGGCTTGTATGTGCAAGCCATCGAGCAGCTGCTGATGCACTACCCGACAAAAGCCTACTGGGCCGACGTGCTCAACCGGCTGCCCAGCACGCCGAGCTTCACAACGCGCTTTGCACTGGACACCTACCGGCTGGCCCTGGCCACCGACAACCTTCGACGCGCCAAAGACTACGTTGAAATGGCCTTGCTGGCCACCCAGGCCGGTTTCCCTGGTGAAGCCATGCAGGTGGTGGACAAAGGATATGCCAGCGGCCTGCTGGGCACCGGCCCCGAGGCCGAGCGCCACCAGCGCCTGCGCAAGATGCTGGAGCAACGCATCGCCAATGACCGTGCCGCCCGCAGCACACAGGAGGCACTGGCGCACGCAGCCAAAGATGGCAATGCGCTGGTTCAGTTGGGCTACAACGTGGCCACCAGCGGCGACGCTTCCAAAGGCATTCAGTTGATCCGCCAGGGCCTCTCCAAAGGTGGCTTGCCCTCAGGCAGTGCCCGGCTGTCCCTGGGCATCGCCCAGGTGATGAGCGGCCAACTCAGGCAAGCCTCCCTCACCTTCCAGAGCGTGGGCGACCAGGACGGCAACGGTGACCTGGCCCGCCTGTGGCGCGCACTGGCCCATGCCCGTGCGACCGGCCAGGCTTGATGCGCTGCTGGATATCCACCAACACCAGGCTGGCCTGCTGAGTTCTCGACAGGCCTTGGTGCAAGCGCATCAACCCATCGCCGTTTCAGGCTGCAGAAGGCCTCTTTGCAGCTGGTACGGAAGCTGCACTGCAATGCGCAGACAGGAGCTCTCCATATGAACACGAAGCAAGCACGCGCAGGATTCGCTGCGGCCCTGACCTTGATCGTCGCGCAGGGCGCATCGGCTCACCATGCTTTCTCGGCCGAGTTCGACGCCGACAAGCCGCTCGAACTCAGTGGCACGGTGACCAAGGCCAAGTGGGTCAACCCCCACAGCTGGCTGTACTTCGACGTCAAGGGCCCCGACGGCAAGGTCACCAACTGGGGCGTCGAGTTTGGCGCCCCCTTCGCGCTGCAACAGCAAGGCCTGACCAAGACCGTGCTGCCTGTGGGCACGGAAGTCAAGGTCAAGGGTTACCGCGCCAAGAACGGAGGCCCGTTCGGCTACGCCGTGACCGTGACCCTGCCCGATGGCCGCAGCTTCAAGACCGGTGGCGCGCAAGACAGCCCCGCCGGGCAGTGATCGCCCCCTGAATCCCAACGGGCCGCCGTGCGGTGGCCTGCAAGCCCAACGCAACATGACATCGCCCCAACTGACCGGGCGTCGAGCCCTCCTGCGCGCCTCGCTGGCCGCCTTGGTGAGCACGGCGGCCCTGCTCTCCGGCTGCGCCAACCTGGGCGGCCACAGCGCCGCCATCCCCCGCAGCGCCGACGGCCACCCGGATTTTTCCGGCATCTGGCAAACCACCAGCGCGGCCGACTTCGACCTCGAACCGCACAGCGGCCGCAAGGATGCGCCGCCCGGGCCCGGCATCGTGGTGGAAGGGCAGATCCCCTACCTGCCCAAGGCATTGGCCCAGCGCCAGAAGAACTTCGAGGCACGCCACACTGAGGACCCGCGCCTGAAGTGCTACACGCTGGGCGTGCCGCGCGGCATCTACTACCCCGAGCCCTTCCAGATCTTCCAGCGCCCGCGCGACCTGACCTTGCTGTTCCAGTTCGGGCACTCGGTGCGCACCATCCACACCAACGGCACGCAGCACCCGGACAACCCCAATGACTGGTGGCTGGGTGATTCGCGTGGGCACTGGGAAGGCGACACCCTCGTGGTCGATGCCCGCCACTTCAACGACGAGACCTGGCTGGACCGCGCCGGCAACTTCCACAGCGACGCGCTGCACGTGACCGAGCGCTGGCAATTCATCGACGCCAACACGGTTCGCTACCAGGCCACGCTGGAGGACCTGCAGGTCTACAGCCGCCCCTGGGACATCGAAGTGATCCTGCACCGCCACCGCGAGAAGGACTTCCAGCTCATCGAAAACTACTGCTTCACACACGAGTACGACGCGTACTACCCGCCCAAGCCCAAGGCCACGCCGTGATGACCCCGCACCACTACCGCACTGCCCGCGTCCTGCCCCACCTCCTGAGCGTGACCCTGAGCCTGGCCTGCGGCCTGGCCATCGCGCAGACGCTGCCCAGGCTGCAAGCCGGTGATGCCCCCATCCCGACCAAGGGCGGTGGCGGCGGCATCCCGCTGGAGCGCGCCTTCCCGCCCATCCCGCAAGGTGAGTGGTCAGGCCCGCGCCAGGCTGATGGCCAACCCGATGTGGAAGGCCACTGGTCCAACACCGTGGGCAACCACAACAACTGGACCGACCCGCAAGGTGGCATCCCTGGCGACCCGGCTGCGCGTGGCCGCCCGCCGGGCCCTCGCGGCGAGCGCGCACCCAGCCGCGTGAGCGACAGCGAAGACGGCCAGGTGCCTTTCCAACCCTGGGCCAAGGCCGCGCAAGAAGAGTTCTTGGCCAACTTCCACAACCCCACCAAGCCCCAGTACATCGAGCCCCTGGCCCGCTGTGCACCGGGCGGCGTACCCAAGTCCCTCATCTGGCACGGCTACGAGATCCGTCAGTACCCGGGATACGTGGTCTTCCTGTTCAACTCGGGCACCCGCGTCATCCACCTCGATGGCAAGCCGCACCTGCCCGATCAGATCAAATTGTGGAACGCCGATTCGCGCGGCCACTGGGAAGGCAACACCCTGGTGGTGGACGTCACCAACAACAACGGCAAGGCGCTGTTTGGCCGCACGGGTGAATTCGCCAGCGAGAACGCCCACATCGTCGAGCGCTACATCTTCGACCCCAAGGGCGAGCGCTACAACTACGTGGCCACCATCACGGACCCCACCGTCTACACGCGCACCTGGACGGCCACCATCCCCGCCAGGAAGTACAGCGCCAAAGACAAGCCCAACGGCTGGCACTTCGAGGCCACGCTGGCCAAACACGATGGCCCCGAGCCCATTGTGGAGCGCGAAGAGCGCATCTGCACCGAGAACAACGGTGGCTTTGGCAACGTGGCAGCTAGCCCGAAATGATCCCGCCCGCTCTGCTGAACTGGGCGGAGAGCCTGCAGGCCAGCGGCTTTGGCAGCTGGCTGATCGAGTCGCCCATCGCCTTCCCCGTACTGGAAGGCCTGCACCTGATCGGCCTGTCTCTGGCCGTGGGCCTGTTGTTCCTGATCGACCTGAGGCTGGTGGGCCTGCTGTGGACGCGGCTGCCAGCGCCCCAGGTGCTGCGCCAGTTGCGGCCGGTGACGCTGATGGGCTTCGGCCTGGTGTTCACCACCGGAGGGCTGCTGTTCTGGGCCGAAGCCCCTGCCCTGGTGGCCAGCCCGGCCTTCCCGTTCAAGTTGCTGTTCCTGGCGCTGGCAGGGATCAATGCCCTGTACTTCGAATGGCAGCTGGCGCCTGGCCTGCCTGAGCAGCCCGACCAGGCCTTGCCACCCGCGGCGCGCATCGCTGGCTACGCATCCATTGGGCTTTGGACCCTGGTGATCGTCTGCGGTCGCCTCATCCCCTACCTGCCCAGTTGGGACTGAGCCATGTTCACCACCGCTTTCCTCAAAGCCCTGCAAGACAGCGCCCTGGCCCAGGTCGTCAGCAAGTCGGATCACCTTGTGGGCGCGGCCTTGCAGGTCATGCATGTGCTGGGCCTGCTGGTGCTGCTGGCTGCGCTGATCCTCACCGTGCTGCGGCTGCAAGGCTGGGCACTGGCCGACAGTGACCCCGACATCGTGCTGCCCCCCGTGCGCAGGCTGTGGTGGCTGGGCCTGGCTGCGGTGTCCGTCAGCGGCCTGCTGATGTTCGTCTCGGCTGCGGCGCTGTATGGCGCCAAGCCCGTGTTTTCTCTGAAGCTGGTGCTGTTTGTGCTGGCCGCGCTGGCCCAGGTGCTGCTGTTTCGCCACCAGGCCCGCCGCACCCCCACCGCTTCGCGCTGGCTGGCGCCCCTCAGCTGGGCCACGCTGGGCCTGTGGCTGTCGGTGGCTGCAGCCGGCCGCGCCATTGGCTTCGTTTGAGTGTCTCCCATGAATCACGACTTCAACCCCATGCGCCCTCGCCTCGGCCCGACCTGGGCGGCATCCTCCCTGGCCGTGCTGGCCCTCAGCATGGCGCTCGGCGGCTGCCAGCGTGCCGTGCCCGATGCACCTGGGGCGACTGCAGCCATCCCGGCCACGGCGTTCGCCCAGCTGTCCACCATCCAGGAACTGATGCAAGGCATCGTGGACCCGACCGCCGATGCGCTGTGGGAATCGGTCTCCAGCACCACCACCGCCAAGGGCGTGGAAGACAAGCGCCCACAGACTGACGCCGAATGGCTGCAGCTCAAGCACCTGGCGGTGCAGCTGACCGAGGCCGGCAACCTGCTGTCGCTCACCGGCCGCAAGGTGAGCCATGACGGCAAGGTGCTGGAAGACGCCCATGTGAGCGCCACCTTGGCCCCGGCAGACATCCAGCAACGCATCGACGCCGACCCGGCCGCCTTTGCCAGTTTCGGGCAGGCGCTGGCCGCAGCGGCCCACCAGGCCCAGCAGGCCGTCGAGCAACGCAATGTGGACGCCTTCATGCAAGCCGGCGAGCAGATCGACCGCGCTTGCGAGTCCTGCCATCAACGGTACTGGTACCCCAACGACAAGAGACCCAAGTCATGAACAAACTGCTGTTCCAGATCCACCGTTGGGGCGGCGTGGCCCTGGCCCTGTTCATGGCCATCTGGTTCAGCTCGGGCCTGGTCATCATGTACGCGGCCCCTTCGGCCTTGACGCCTGCGCAGCAGCTGGTCAATCGAGAGGCCTTGTCGCCTGAGGCGGGCTGGCTGAGCCTGGGTCAGGCCTGGTCACACAGCGGTGAGGCCGGCGCCCCCAGCCAGGCCCGGCTGGCCCGCCAGGCTGGCGAGCCCTGCTGGCTGGTGGAGACCGGCAAGGGCGAACGCGTGGCCGTGTCGGCCCGCGATGGAAGGGTTCGCCGCTTCTCCACCGACGACGCCCGCGTGATCGCCGCGCGCTGGCTGCAGCCAGAGGCCGCATCGGTGGACACACCGAGCGATGCATCGGCCCTGCAAGTGCTCGACACCGGTCCGCAAGACAGCAGCATGCGCAACCAGGACGCGCTCAAGCCCTTCCACCGCGTGGCCGTGGGTGACAGCGGCCGCGAGCTGCTGGTGTCTGCGCGCACCGGTGAAGTCGTGCGAGACAGTGGCCGCTTCGAGCGCGGGCTGTACTGGGTGGGCAACTGGATCCACCTGCTTCGCCCGCTCGACAGCATTGGCCTGGGTGCGCAACGCCAGACCATCCTGGCCTGGCTGGGCGGCATCGCCTTCGGCGCCTGTGTGACCGGGCTGATCATCGGCTGGCAACGCTGGCGTCCGGGCTGGGGCGGCCGCCCCACCTACAGCCAGGGCCGCAAGCACCCCTACCGGGACGTGTGGAACACCTGGCACTTCTGGACCGGCCTGATTGGTGGCACCGCGGCCTTGCTGTGGGCCTTGAGCGGCTACCTGTCCACCAACCCGTTCAACATCTTCTCGCCGGCCGCTCCCACCAAGCCCGAGCTGGCCCGCTATCAGGGCAAGGGCATCCCGGATTGGGCCTTGAGCTGGGCCCCCACCGCGCAGGTGCTGGGCCGCCTGGGGCCCGATGTGGTCGAACTCAGCTGGAAGCGCTTGGGGGCTGATGCCACGCTGCTGGCCACCACACGCGATGGCCGCCGCCTGCCCCAAGCGGTGGAAGGCGCCCAACAGGGCTTCAGTGCGGATCAACTGCGCGCCGCCGTTCAGCGCCTCTACCCCAAGTCGACCATCGTGCAATTCGAACGCGTGGACGACTACGACAGCTACTACTACCCTCGCCACCGCCAGAGCGCCGTCGAACGCCCGCTGCCGGTGTGGAAGGTCGCCCTGAACGACGAACCGGCCACGCAGCTCTACCTGGACCCGCAGGACGGCCAGCTGCTGCTCAAGGCGGACCAGAGTCGCCGCGTCTACCGCTGGCTGTACTCGGCCCTGCACCACTGGGACTTTGGATGGTTGTATGCCCGCCCGGTGTGGGACGCCTGGATGTTGCCTTTGGTGTTGATGGGCATCGTGCTGGGTTTC
>CANBQJ010000012.1 GCA_947371645.1 Burkholderiales bacterium
TTTGCGCACATGGCCCAGGCGGTGGAGGATCTGCGCCATGCGCATGGCCACCGTGGTCTTGCCGGTGCCGGGGTTGCCGGTGAAGCACATGTGCAGGGAAGGCTGCGCGGATGCCAGGCCATGCGCAGCGCGCAGCTTGTCGACGACCAACAGGGCCGCGATGTCGCGGATGCGGGCTTTGACCGGTGCCAGGCCGACCAGGTCGCGGTCCAGCTCGTCCATGACGGCTTCGACCTGGCTTTGGGCCAGGACGTCGGCCACAGAGCGAGGCGTGGCCGAAGTGGCGTCGGCGGACGTCGCCGCCACCACCGAGGCCGACAAAGGCGCGGGCTGGCTGGCCTGATCCTTGGCCGAAGGGATGCGGTAGAGCGGCGCGTTCATGGCGTGTGAGCTCTGGCGTCAGTCGCCGTAGCGCTCGCCTTCGGGTCGCTGGGCGGCATAGCCACGCGTGCTGTAGCGCAGGCTGCGGCCCTCCACCTCCTGGCGCTCCAGCTGGAAGCCTGGCTCTTGCGGAGGCCGGTTGACGATGAAGCTCATGGCCACGCTTTCCACGCCACGCACCGAATCGAATGCCAGCAGGCGGATGTAGTGGCGCGGAAAGGCGGCGCGGCAGGCCTTCAGCTCCAGCATCACGCCGGCAGCGTCGTCCAGGTCGAACATGGGGTGGCCATGCATGTCCCAGTAGGTGTTGCGCGGGTGCGGGTCGTCGGTGTACTCGACGCTCCAGGCGTAGCCCTTGTTCAGGCCGTACTGGACCTGCAGGGTGATTTCTTCGTCCGTCAGATCGGGCAGGAAACTGAACTGGCCTTGGGTCACGCGGCCGGTGGGGTTGCTCATCATGGTCGGTGGCTCCTGTCAGATCACGGAAGGGGTGACGGCGTAGTCGCTGGTGTCCGTCGACGCGTAGTTGAAGGTGATGTCGCCCCAGGTGTCCAGGGCCTGCTTCAGCGGGCCGCAGAACTGGGCGGCACGGCGCAGGATCTCCGGGCCTTCGTTGGCGATGTCACGGCCTTCGTTGCGGGCCTTGACCATGCATTCCAGCGCCACGCGGTTGGCCACGGCACCGGCCTGGATGCCCTGCGGGTGGCCGATGGTGCCGCCGCCGAACTGCAAGATGACGTCATCGCCAAAGAGGTTCAGCAGCTGGTGCATCTGGCCGGCGTGGATGCCGCCCGAGGCCACAGGCATCACCTTCTTGAGGTCGCCCCAGTCCTGGTCAAAGAAGAGCCCGCGGGGCAGGTCTTGCCTGGTGACGGCGTCGCGGCAGACGTTGTAGTAGCCCTGAACCGTCATCGGGTCGCCTTCCAGCTTGCCCACGGCGGTGCCGGTGTGCAGGTGGTCGCAGCCGGCCAGACGCAGCCATTTGGCGATCACGCGGAAGCTCACGCCGTGGTTCTTCTGCCGGGTGTAGGTGCCATGGCCTGCACGGTGCATGTGCAGGATCATGTCGTTCTTGCGGCACCAGTTGGCCATGGACTGGATGGCCGTCCAGCCCACCACCAGGTCGATCATGATGACGACCGAGCCCAGCTGCTTGGCGAACTCGGCGCGCTCGTACATGTCTTCCATGGTGGCGGCCGTGACGTTCAGGTAGCTGCCCTTGACCTCGCCGGTCACCGCCTGCGCCTTGTTGACGGCGTCCATCACGAAGAGGAAGCGGTCACGCCAGTGCATGAAGGGCTGCGAGTTGATGTTCTCATCGTCCTTCATGAAGTCCAGGCCGCCCTTGAGGCCTTCGTAGACCACGCGGCCGTAGTTGCGGCCACTCAAGCCCAGCTTGGGCTTGGTGGTGGCGCCCAGCAGCGGGCGGCCGTACTTGTCCAGGCGCTCGCGCTCGACGATCAGGCCGGTGGGCGGGCCCTTGAAGGTCTTCACATAGGCCACGGGGATGCGGATGTCTTCCAGGCGACAGGCCTTGAGCGGCTTGAAGCTGAACACGTTGCCAATCAGGGACGCCGTCATGTTGGCGATCGAGCCTTCTTCGAACAGCACAAGGTCATAGGCCACCCAGGCGAAGTACTGGCCCGGTATGTTGGGCACCTCTTCGACCTTGTAGGCCTTGGCGCGGTAGACGTCGCAGGCGGTCAGGCGGTCGGTCCACACCACCGTCCAGGTGGCGGTGGACGACTCGCCAGCCACCGCCGCGGCGGCCTCGATCGGGTCCACCCCTTCTTGCGGCGTGATGCGGAACAGGCAGATGACGTCGGTGTCCTTCGGCTGATAGTCCGAATCCCAATACCCCATCTGGCGGTACTTGAGGACGCCGGCGCTGTAGCGCTTCTTGGCGTCGGTGATGACGCCTTCTTCGTAGGGCTTGTTCATGGCTCGCAGCTTCCTGGAAGGTGAAAAGTACTTGATCGATTCACTCTAGAACCCGGTCCAGATCAGGTAAATTCAGTTTTCATTAGCCATGACTTCAGGAAAAGCTGAATGCGCAGCGTGACTTTTCGGCAGTTGAGGGTCTTCACCGAGGTGGCCAGGCACCTGAGCTTCAGCCGCGCGGCCGAAAGCCTGCACCTCTCGCCCCCGGCCGTGACCATGCAGGTGAAGGAACTGGAAGCACATGTGGGCATGCCGCTGTTTGAAAGACAGGGCCGACAGGTGCAGCTGACCATGGCAGGCGAGTACTTCCTCGTCTACGCCAAGCGCCTGTTGTCGACACTGAAAGAGGTGGACAACGTGATGGCGCGTTTCAAACGCGTCGAGACCGGCGTGCTCACCATCGGCCTCTTGAGCACGGCCGGCTATTTCCTGCCGTCGCTGCTGGCCCGCTTCCAGAGCGAGCACCCCGGCGTGGAAGTGCGTCTGGATGTAACAAGAGACCTGACCAAATTGCTGGACCGCCTGCACGCCAACGAGATCGACCTGGCCGTGATGGGCCGCCCGCCCCGCGAACTGGCCCTGCGCGCAGAGCCCTTCGCCGCCCACCCCATGGTGTTTGTGGCCCCACCCGGCCACCCTTTGCTGTCGGTGGGGCACCCGCCCGTGGACGCCCTGGTGCACCACCCCGTGGTGGCGCGCGAGCTGGGCTCCGAGGTGCGTCATGCGCTGGACGCCTACCTGCGCGAGCACCGCCTGGCGCCCCGCATCGCCATGGAGATCCCCAGCAACGAGACGGTGAAGGCCTCGGTGATGGCCGGGCTGGGCATCGGCTTCATCTCGCTGCATGCCGTGGCCGCCGAGTTGCGGGGGGGCCAGTTGCACACCATCGACTTCGAAGGCACGCCCGTGCAGCGCACCTGGAACCTGGTGCGCGAGGCCTCCAAGGCCTTGTCTCCGGCGGCCGAGGCCTTCCGCTACATGCTGCTGGAGCATGGCGAAGACCTGATCGCGGCGCACAGCAGTGGCCTGGCCGGACAACAGCCGGTGCAGTCCACCACGCCCAAGGCCCAGCCGGCCTGACATCAGGTGATAATCTGACAATGGTTGCCCTCAGATCTTGTCGGCCTGCGCCACGGCTGACGGGCAGCGCCAGTTTTCTTCCCCACTTGCCTCCAAGGACATCCCACCATGACACGTGAAGTCGTTTTCCTGGGCGCCGCCCGCACCGCCATTGGCTCCTTCGGTGGCGCGCTCAAGGACATCCCCCCTGCCGACCTGGGCTCGCTGGTCATCAAGACCGCGATCGAACGGGCCGGCGTGAAGCCTGCCGACGTCGGCCATGTGGTCTTCGGCAACGTGATCCCTTCGGTGCCGCAAGACGCCTACATCAGCCGCGTGGCCGCCCTGAATGCCGGCGTGCCGCAAGAAACGCCCGCCTTCAACGTCAACCGCCTGTGCGGTTCGGGCCTGCAGGCCATCGTCTCGGCCGCGCAGGCCATCCAGCTGGGTGACTGCGACGTGGCCGTGGGCGCCGGTGCCGAATCCATGAGCCGTGGCGCCTACCTGGTCACCTCCAACCGCTGGGGTGCCCGCATGGGCGACGTGAAGATGCTGGACTTCATGCTGGGTGCCTTGCACGACCCGCGCCTGAACATCCACATGGGCATCACCGCCGAGAACGTGGCCGCACGCCATGGCATCACCCGCGAACAGCAAGACGCTTACGCCGTGCAGTCGCAACAGCGTGCCGCCAAGGCGCAGGCAGCCGGCATCTTCAAGGACCAGATCGTCCCCGTCGAGTTGAAGACCCGCAAAGGCGTGGTGCTGTTTGACACCGACGAAGGCGTGAAGGGCGACACGACGGTCGATTCGCTGTCCAAGATGAAGCCCGCCTTCAAGAAGGAAGAAGGCACCGTGACCGCAGGCAACGCCTCGACGCTGAACGATGGCGCCGGTGCCGTGGTGATGGCCTCTGCCGAGAAGGCCAAGGCCCTGGGCCTCAAGCCCCTGGCCCGCCTGGTGTCTTACGGCCACGCTGGCGTCGAGCCCGAGTACATGGGCATCGGCCCCGTGCCCGCGTCGCGCAACGCCCTGGCCAAGGCCGGCCTGACCGTGGCCGACATGGACCTGATCGAAGCCAACGAAGCCTTCGCCGCACAAGCCTGCGCCGTGGCCAAGGAGCTGGGCCTGGACAACGAGAAGGTCAACCCCAATGGTTCGGGCATCTCGCTGGGCCACCCGGTGGGCGGCACGGGCGCCATCCTGGTGACCAAGGCCATCTACGAGCTGCAACGCACCGGTGGCCGCTACGCGCTGATCACCATGTGCATTGGTGGCGGCCAGGGCATCGCCATGGTGATCGAGCGCCTGTGATGGCCTGAAGGCAGGCCACATGCCACCGCAGCGCTTGTCCACAACCGTGGCGGGTGCCTGCGTGTGGCTGCTGGACCTGCGGACCGAGCCCGATGAACAGACCTGGGCTGCCTGCCAGCCCAACGAGCACGAACGCGCGGCGCGCTTCAAGTTTGAAGTGCACGCCCGGCGCTACCGCGCGGCCCACGCGGGCATGCGGCAGGTGCTGGCGAACCACCTGGGTGTGTCCTTGCAGGGCTGGGCATGGCAGGCGGGTGAACACGGCAAACCGCACTTCACCCTGGCCGGGCACGGTCACTTCAACCTCAGCCACAGCGATGAGTGGGGCTTGCTGGCCTGGCACCCGGATGCGCCCATTGGTGTGGACATCGAATGGCGGCAAGCGCTGCCAGACCTGGACAGCCTGGCCACGCATCACTTCACCATGGCCGAGCAAGCCTGGATGAACGTAGCGGACGCGGGCCCCGAGCGTGAAGCGCGTTTTTACCGCCTGTGGTCTGCCAAGGAAGCGTCACTCAAGGCGCTGGGCAGTGGCCTGCTGGTGGCGCCTCAGCGTGCGGAAGTGACGCTGGGTGGCGCGCCGGGCGGCTGTGCCACCTGCATCGACTTGGGCCCCACGGACGCGCGGGCCGCGGGCAGCCACTGCCGGCTGACGGTCACCGAAGTGCCTTTGCCTGAAGGTCTGCGTGCACAGGCGGCAGTGGCATTGGTGAACCCAGGCGACCAGGCCTTGTGCTGGTGAACCCAGCCTCTGCCGAGCAGCTCGGGCTCAGCGCTGGTTCAACACCCATTGGCCCACGGCCAGGTCCAGCACGGCCATGCCGAAGGGCGAGAAGATCACGGGCTTGCCATCACCTGGGCGGCCACCGGCCAGCACGCGGCCGATTTCCCCGCTGAGGTAGTGGCGGTGGCCCAGCGCCTGCTCGGCCAGGTGCAATGACGTCTGGTGGCTGAAGGCCAGATCGGCGCTGTCCACAAAGTTGTGGGCCTGGGCCATGACGCCCACGCCCAGGTCGCGCAAGGAGATGTGCAGCAAGGTCTGCTCGGGGCGCAGCCTCAGGTCATGCAGGTGAGGCACGCCAGCGGTGGTGGTGAACACGACGACCTCGGCCTGCGCCACCGCTTCGTCGGCCGATGGCATGGGTTGAACCGGCACGCCAGGCGTCAGCGCGTGCAGGCGTTGCGCGAAGGCCTGCGCCCGCTTGGCGTCCAGATCGTGCAGCAGCCAGGCTTCGGGCGTCCAGCCTTCGTGCACCAGGTAGCAGGCCATCTGCCAGCCGATGTGGCCTGTGCCCACCAGCGCGATGGCCTGGCCACCCCGTGGTCGACCATGCAGGCTGTTGAGGGCCATCACGGCAGACGCCGAGGTGCGGTGCGCGTTGATGGCGGCCACCTCCAGGCTGCCGATGGGCAGGCCCGTGTGCATGTCGTTGAGCACCAGCAGGCCGGAGGCCCTGGGCAAGCCCAGCCCCAGGTTGCCCGGGAAGCTGCTCACCCACTTCACGCCGGCCACGGGCGCGTCGCCATACAGGCAGGCCGGCTTGGCGATGATGCGGGCGCGCGCGTCATGCGGCGGGCGCAGGTAAGACGGTATCTCTTCGACGGCCTGGCCGGTGGCGTAGAGGCGGTAAGCCTCGGTGACCAGGCGCATGACCTGGCTGCGGTCGCGGCTCAAGGCGGTGTCGATGTGGGCGTCCGTCATGGGTGCGCCCAGCAAAGGGGGCGCGTTCAGCGGCTCGCCAGCAGGCAAGGCAAAGGCATTCGTCATGGTTGGGGGAACAGTCAAAAGAGCCGGGGCGTCAACCCAGGCACAGCGCTTCTTCGGGGAAGGCCTGGCGCACCCACGCGTCATTGAAGACGGTGTCCTGGTAGCGCTCACCACCGTCGGGGGAGATGGCCACGAAGGTGCGCCCAGCCGGGTGGCGCTGGGCTTCGCGCAGCAGGCCGCACACGACGGTGCCCGTGGACGCCCCCACCAGCACGCCATGCTGGTCGCGCAGGTGTCGGCACATGGCGACGGTGTCGGGCTCGGGGATGAAATGGACATCGGGCCGCTGCATGGCGTCCACCGCATCAGCCAGCGCGGGGCGCACCCCGCTGCCGATGCCGGGCAGCTTGCGAGGCGCCGGCGCGCTGCCAAAGGTGACGGAGCCCACGCTGTCCACGGCCACCACCTTCACCAGGGGCGCCACGCGGTGCATGTGCTGCATGCACCCCAGCAAGGTGCCGGTGGTGCCAGCGCCCACCATCAGCACGTCCACATCGGGCACGTTGCGCAGCACGGCGGGCGCAGTGAACCGTTCGTGGGCACGGGCATTGGCCGGGTTGGCGTACTGGTTGGTCCAGATGGCGCCGGGGTGGGCGGCCAGCAGGGCCTGCACCCTGGCCAGGCGGGCGGCCAGGTAGCCGCCGCCGGCGTCCTTGGCCGTGACCATGGCGGTGTCGCCGCCGTAGTCCCGGATGCGCTGCAGGTTGTCGCCCAGGGCATTGGGGTCGACCACGCAGGTGAATCGGTAGCCGCGCTGCCGGCACAGGAAGGCCAGGGCCACGCCCAGGTTGCCCGAACTGGACTCGATCACCATCTGCCCAGGGCGCAAGGCGGCACTGGCTTCCAGGGTGTCGAGGATCTCCACCGCCGTCTTGAACTTGATGCTGCCTGTGGGGTGGTATTTCTCCATTTTCAGCCACACCTGGTGACCGGACAGAAAACCTTCCAGCGCCACAAAAACATCGTCAAATCCAATATGTTTCATGTCCATGGATTTCATGGCCTCACCTCGCCCACGGCATGAATTGCCAACAATTTGGCGCGCCCGGCAAACAGCCCCGCAGGTGAGCGTCGGGCAAACCTCAGGGCGCGATGAGAGAGGCTGACCATGACTGTGGGGCGCTGTGTTGACCCCCATAAAGTAATACGACTGCCCACCCATCTTTCTAGGGAATTCACCCTGAGAAGACCCGCCCCCGGATAACCCGAACTTGCGGGTTTGCTTGCCCCGCCTGCCTCAGGGCTGCGTGCTACCTTGGCGTTTCCCGGAATTCAGTTTTGCCATATTCGGCTGCGTACCGCGCCGATATTCCCGCCCATGCCTGACGTTTTGCCTGCCGGCCCCACGCTGTTTGACGCTTTCGTTCTCCGGGTGAAGGCCCAACCCGACGCGACGGCCTTCATTTTTGTGGACGATGCGGGCGAGCAGGAAACCCCCGTCAGCAACCGCGAACTGGACGAGCGGGCCCGCCGCATTGCCGCCGTGCTGCTGCATGCCGGGGCCCAGGGCCAGCCCGTCATGCTGCTGTACACGCCCGGGTTGGACTACATCAGTGCCTTGCTGGGCTGCCTGTACGCGGGCTGCATCGCGGTGCCTGCCTACCCGCCCTTGCACCAGCGCCAGGCCAGCAGGGTTCAGTCGCTGATCGACGATGCACGGGCCGCGGTGGTGCTGACCAACGCCAGCTGGTTCGATGCGGCCTTGCTGCCGCCGCCAGGCGACCACCCCTGCACCTGGATCCACACCGGCCGCGCGGCGCATGCCGACGTGCCGCCCTGGACAGGCCAGCCCCGATGGTTGGCAGACGACACGGTGGTGCTGCAGTACACCTCGGGCTCCACAGGCCAGCCCAAGGGCGTGATGCTGAGCGCAGGTATGCTCACACACAACGTGCAGCACATGGCCCGGCGCCTGGCCTGCCGCCCCGACATGCGCGGTGTGACCTGGCTGCCGCCGTACCACGACATGGGCCTGATCGCTGGCATCCTGCTGCCGCTGTACGTGGGTTTTGTGGGCGTCACCATGACACCGGCCAGCTTCGCGCAGCGCCCCTTGCGCTGGCTGCAGGCCGTGTCGCGCCACCGCGCCGAAATCACGGGTGGGCCCAATGCAGCGTACGAACTGTGCGTCGACAAGGTCAGCGACGAGCAACTGGCCACCCTCGATCTGCGCAGTTGGCGCGTGGCGGTCAACGGCGCCGAGCCCGTGCGTGCCAGCACCTTGCACCGCTTCTCCGCGCGCTTCGCGGCCTGCGGTTTTGCGTCACGCACCTTCCACCCTTGCTACGGCCTGGCCGAGGCGACGCTCTTCGTCACCGGTGACCCATGGGACGCCGAAGTCGATGCCGGCTTCGACCCCGCAGACGACGCGCAACAAGCCGTGCCGCTGGGCCGCAGCCTGCCCGACCAGGCCGTGCGCATCGTGGACGCGGACACCTGCCAGCCCTGCACCGATGGCGTGGAAGGCGAGGTCTGGGTGCGCGGGCCCAGCGTCGCCTCGGGCTATTGGCGCCAGCCTGAACTCAGCGACGCCACCTTCCGCGCACGCTTGCACAGTGGTGACACCGAGGACGCGCAATCCCACTGGCTGCGCACCGGCGACCTGGGCCTGCTGACGGACGGCACACTGCGCGTGACCGGCCGCATCAAGGACCAGATCAACCTGGCTGGGCGCAAGCTCTACCCCCACGACATCGAACAGGCGGCCCAACGCAGCCACGCGGCTCTGCGCAAGCATTCGGGCGCCGCCTTTGCCGTGCCCGGCCCGTTGCGCGACCACTTGGTGCTGGTGCAGGAGCTGGAACCCCGCGCCAAGGCAGACCCGGACGAGGTGCTGGCCGCCATCCGCCAGGCCCTGAGCCGCGAGCTGGGCGTTCAGGCCGACGACATCTGCCTGGTCAAGGCCGGTGTGGTCGACAAGACCTCCAGCGGCAAGGTGCGCCGCAGCAGCTGCAGGCAGGCCTACATCGACGGGCAGATCGCGTCTGTGGCGCGCAGCCATCGCCCAGAGCCAGCCCTCGACGGCGTGCCCCATGAGCAGCCACTGGAGGTGCCGCAGCACCCCGCAGCCATGCTGGACCTGTTGCGCCAGCACCTGGCCCGGCAACTGGCCGTGAGCGTCGATCACATCGACAGCGAGGCCACGCTGGCCGAACTGGGTGTCGACTCCCTGGCGCTGACGCAGCTGCAAGCCCAACTGGACCGCCTGGGCGCCCCCACCCTGCCCTTGCACGCCTTGTTCGAGTCGCCCCTACGCCAGCTGGCCGTGGCCCTGTTGCCACCCGCTCAAGCCGCCCCATCGCAGGGTCGCCTGCCTTCGGCAGCGCCCGCCACAGACCCCGCCGCCGCCCACGCCCCCTTCCCGCTCACGCCCTTGCAACAGGCTTATGTGCTGGGCCGCGGCGAGGTGTCCGCCCACGTCTACAGCCAGCACGAGGTGGGCCAGCTTGACCTGCACCGCCTGCATCAGGCGTGGCTGGCACTGTGCCAGCGTCACCCCATGCTGCGCGTGCGCATGGCCGCCTGGCCGCTGCAGCGCATCCTGCCCGCAACTGAGCCTCAGGCCACGCCCACCTGGCAGCATCACCACTGGTCCGAGCTGCAAGCCGAAGAGGCCCAGACCAGGCTGGACGCCCTGGCCCAGCAGCTCTCCCACCAGGTGCTGCCGGTCGATGGCCCGCTGTGCGAGGTCCACCTCTGCCACCTGCCCGAAGGCCGCGTGCGCCTGCTGGTCAGCATCGACATGCTGATGGCCGATGCCACCAGCCTCTACACCCTGCTGGCCGATTGGGGCCGCTTGTACGCCCAGGTGGCGCTGCCCCCTTTGAGCCTGAGCTTCCGCGACCTGGTGCAACACAGCTTTGCACAGGGCCAGCGGCCCACGGCACAGGCAGCGGCCCTCGCCGCACGAGATGCCTGGCAAGTCCGGCTGCCCGAACTGCCCGGTGCACCTGAGCTGCCCCTGCTGCCTCCTGCACCTGCGGCCCACCGATTCACGCGACGCAGCCTGCAGCTGAGCGCTCCGCACTGGCAGGCCTTGCGCCAGCGTGCCAGACGCCTGGGCGTGACGCCGGCCATGCTGTTGCTGCGCGCCTATGCCGAAGTGTTGGGCCTGTTTGCCCGCGAGCCGCGCTTCACCCTGATGCTCACGCTGTTCAACCGGCCGGCCGTGCACCCCGATGTGGCGCAGGTGGTGGGCGATTTCACCTCCGTGCTGCCCCTGGCTTTTGACCTGCAGGGCGACGACTTCGAGGCCGCCCTGCGCCACACCCAGGCCAACTTCCTGAGCGCCCTGGACCGCCAGGCCTGCGATGGCCTGGACGTACAGCGCGAGCACCGCCGCCTGCATGGCAGCACGGCCTTGCCCCTGAGCGCCTTCGTGTTCACCTGCCTGCTGCGCGAACAGCCCGACAGCCAATGGCTGGGCGAGCCCATCGAGGCCTTGTCGCAAACGCCCCAGGTCTGGCTGGACCACCAGGTGATTGAAGCAGCTGGTGGCTTGCAGATCGCCTGGGACGCCCGCGAGGCCTGCTTCCCCGAGGGGCTGCTCGACGAGATGTTCGCCGCCTGGCGGCGCCTGCTGCACACCCTGGCCGAACAGGCCCGGCAAGGCCACCCTTTGCAGGCCCACGGGCCCCGAGTGGACGGCCGCAGTGCCTTGCTCAAGCCAGGCTACACGCCACCGCTGCTGCCAGAACTGGCCGACAGCCCGCCCCCGCGCGAAGCCTTGCACGCACCCTTCCTCAGGCAGGCCGCAAGGCAAGCCCAGGCCCCCGCCATGCGCAGCCAGACACTGACCCTGAGCTATGGCGAGCTGGCCGCGCGCAGCCAGGCCCTGGCGCACCAGTTGCTGAACCACGGTGCTCAGCCCAACACCTTGGTGGGCATCGTCATGGACAAGGGCTGGGAGCAGGTGGTGGCGGTGCTGGGCGTCGGCCTCGGTGCTGCCGCCTACCTGCCCATCGATGCCGAGCTGCCCGCTGCGCGCATCGCCCAGCTGATCGCGCGTGGTGGCGTGCGCTGCGTGCTGATCCAGGTTGGCCACCCGGTGCGCGCGCGCCTGCCTGATGGACTGCTGGTGCTGGAGATCGGCCAGACCTGGTCCCCCGCCTTGGCGGGCAGGCCACCTTTGCCCACCATCAACCCGGACGACCTGGCCTACGTCATCTTCACTTCGGGCTCCACCGGCGAGCCCAAAGGTGTGGCCATGACGCACGCCGCCACACTCAACACCGTGCTGGACGTCAACGCGCGCGGCCAGGTCGACTCGCGCGACGTGGTGCTGGCCTTGTCTGCCTTGAACTTCGACCTGTCGGTGTGGGACATCTTCGGCACCCTGGCTGCGGGCGCCTGCATCGCCATGCCCGAGCCGGACATGCGACGGGACACCGCCCGCCTGGCCACCTTCAGCCAGCGCATGGAAGTGAGCATCGTCAACGCCGTGCCCGCCCTGGTGCAACTGATGGTGGAGCACGCAGAAACTGGCGGCACGCCCCTGCCCGCCAGCCTGCGCTGGGTCATGATGAGTGGCGACTGGATCCCCGTGAGCCTGCCCGACCGCCTGCGTGCCCTGCAACCGCAAGCGCGCTTGCTGGCCATGGGCGGCGCCACCGAAGCCGCCATCTGGTCCAACAGTTTCCCCATCGACGAGGTGAGCCCGCACTGGCCCAGCGTCCCCTATGGTCGCGCCTTGCTTCACCAGCAGATGGTGGTGCTGGACCACGCCGGGCACCCGCGCCCGGCCTGGGTGCCCGGTGAGATCCACATTGGTGGCGTGGGCCTGGCCCAGGGCTACTGGCGAGACCCGGCCACCACCGCCGCGCGCTTCGTCACCCACCCCCACACCGGCCAGCGCCTCTACCGCACCGGCGACCTGGGCCGCCACCTGCCGGACGGCAACATCGAGTTCCTGGGCCGGCTGGACAAGCAGGTCAAGGTGGCCGGCCACCGCATCGAGCCAGGTGAAATCGAGCACCAGGCGCGCCAGCTCGGCGGCGTGCGCGAGGCCCTGGTCATGGTGCACGCCGTCCAGGGTGCCCCGCGCCTGGTGGGCTTTGTGCTGCCGCTTCAAGACGCGCGCGCACCCGACCACCCCGAACTCATCCAGGCCCTGCGGCAGCATCTGCGCCAGCACCTGCCCGCCTACATGCAGCCCAGCCAGTGGCAGGTGCTCGGCGGCTGGCCGCTGTCGCCCAATGGCAAGGTGGACCACCACGCCCTGATGGCCCTGCTCCAGCAGGCGCAGACCGGTGACGGGACCGCGGCCACAGGTGCCAGCGAGGCGCGCCCCGACCTGCCTCCCGGCGGCACCGCCCACCGCGTGCACGAGCTGCTGTGCCGCACCTGGGGCCTGCACGAACTGCCCTGGGCCACGTCCTTCCTGGACCTGGGGTTGAACTCCATCGACCTCATGCGCGGCGCCAATGCCCTGGGCCAGACCTTGGGTGTGCGCCCCGCCATCCACCAGCTGTTTGAAGCGCCGACGCTGGCGCAGGTCGTGGCCTTCTGCGAAGCGGCCATGGCCGACGGGCGCGCACCGGCCACCCGTCAGCCCGACGCCGTAACGCCGACGCAGGCGGCCACAGGGCCAGAAGCCACTTGGGCACCGCTCACGCCGGGCCAGCGCAGCCTGTGGCTGCTGGAACAGTTGCACCCCGCAGATGCGGCCTACAACGAGCCCGTGGTGCTGCACCTGCGAGGCCCCTTGAATCAGCGTGCCTTGCAAGCCGCCCTGCAGGGCTTGGTGGCCCGCCACAGCAGCCTGCGCACGCGCTTCACACTGCAAGACGGCCAGCCGGTGCAGACCGTCGTGTCGCCTGACGAAGCCGCGACATGGGCGCTGCTGCGCACCCGGCATGTGGACGAACTGCAGGACCATGCGGCCTTGCGCCAGTTGCTCACACCCTGGGTGCAGACGCCGTTTGACTTGAGCCAGGGCCCCTTGCTGCGCGCCCTGCTGCTGAGCCCGGCAGCACGCCAGAACGTGACCGGTGCCGGCGCACCGGCTGAGCACGTGCTGGCCCTGCTCATGCACCACATCGTGTGCGATGGCTGGTCACAAGCCGTGTTGCAGCAGGAACTGGCCTGGCTGTACGCCGTCCACAGTGGCCTGCCTGGCGCAGACGCCCAGGCACTGCCCGCCCTGCCCCTGAGCTTCACTGCCCACGCCTGGCACACCCATGAACTGGCCAGCGCCGCGGCCCACACGGTGCAGGCCCAAGCCCGTGAAGCCGCCCTGACTCACTGGCGCACGCAACTGGCCGAGCCCCTGCCCCTGCTGGACCTGCCCACCGACCACCCGCGCAGCGCCTGGCAGCAGTTCGACGGGCGCAGTCACAGCTTCACGATCGACGAGGCCACGCTGACGGGCCTGCGTGCACTGGCCAAAAGCCAACACACCACCCTGCACACGGTGCTGATGGCGGCCTACGCCGTGCTGCTGTCGCGCCACAGCGGCCAGACTGAACTCTGCATCGGCACGCCCGTTGCCGGCCGAGACCGCCCCGAACTGGAGCCCCTCATCGGCTACCTGGTGGACACCGTCGCGCTGCGTTGCCACCTGGACGAGGCAGCGCCCTTCACGGCCTTGTTGCAACAGGTGCACGACCAGATGCAGGCCGCACGCCAGCACCAGGCCCTGCACTTTGCCGAGATCGTGGAAGCCCTGCAGCCGCGCCGTCATGCCGGGCGCACGCCGGTGTTCCAGACCTTGCTGGCCTTGCAGAACACGCCGACCGCCCATGTCGACGTGGCTGGCTTGCAGGCCGGCACACTGGCGCTGGACCTGGCCCGCGCCAAGTTCGACCTGGTGCTGGAGTTCATGGACAGCGGCGCGGCAGGCCAGGCCAGCCGCGCGAGCCTCGCCCATGCCGATGCGCCGGGCCTGTCGGCCCGCTTCACGTATGCCAGCGCCTTGTTCGCCCCCCGAACCGTGGCCGCGATGGCAGCCCAGTTGACGCGGCTGCTGAGCGCACTGACTGATGTGGCATCCATCACGTCGTCGGCCGCGCGGCCCTTGCGCGACCTCCCGCTGCTCACTGAAGCCCAGACGCGCCAGTTGACGCGGCAGTGGAGCGGCTTCGAAGCCGCCCAGGCTTTCACCCGCGAACACCCGGCAGCAGGCAGCGCCGGCACCTTGCTGGCTTTGATGCGCCAGCACGCCATCCACACACCCAACGCCCTGGCCTTGCGTTTTGAAAGCGAAGCAGGCCTGAGCCACCGCGAACTGGCCCGCATGAGCGACCAGGCCGCGCACCGCCTGCTGCAGCGCGGCGTGCAAGCCGGCCAGCTGATCGGCCTGAGCATGCCACGCAGCCAGGCCCTGCTGGTGAGCCTGCTGGCCATCTGGAAGGCCGGCTGCGCCTACCTGCCGCTTGACCCGACCTACCCTGCGGAGCGCCTGGCCCTGATGGCCGAAGACGCGCAGTTGCGCTGGGTCATCACCCAGCCTGAGCTGCCGGCCGCCCATTGGCCCGCCGGCTGCCAGACCGTGTTGGCGCATGAGCTGCTGGCCACCTCAGTGCACACCGGTGGCACCACCGACGCAGACGCGCCCGCCCTGCCCGAGGTCAACGCAGACCAGCCGGCCTACGTGATCTACACCTCAGGCTCCACCGGCCGCCCCAAAGGCACGCAGGTGGCGCACCACAGCGTCTTCCACCTGGCCCACGCCGCCGCGCGCACCTTCGGCCTGGCCGCGCCGGTGCGCATGCTGCAACTGGCCTCGCTGAGCTTCGACGCCGCCCTCATCGAGATGGTCATGGCCTGGGCCCGCGGTGGCTCACTGCACCTCATCGACCAGCAAACGCTGATGGACATGCCGCGCCTGGTGGAGGTGATGAAAGCCCAGGCCATCGACGCCGTGGTGATGCCGCCATCGCTGGCCATGCTCCTGCCTGCTGCCGAGCTGCCAGCCCTGCGCACCGTGCTGGTGGGCGGCGACCGCTGCCCGGCCGAGCTGGCCGTCCACCTGGGCCCGCAGGTGCGCCTGTTCAACGGCTACGGTCCCACCGAAACCACGGTGTGCCCCACCGCCCATTTCTGCTCCATCGAAGAAGCCGGGCCCAGGCCACTGGAGGGGCCCCAGATCGGCCCAGCCATCGGCCGCCCCCTGCCTGGCGCCACCGTGTACGTGCTGGACGCGCAAGGCCGCCTGGTGCCGCCCCGCGTGGCCGGTGAGCTCTACATCGGCGGCACGGGCCTGGCCATGGGCTACCTGCACCGCCCCGAGCTGACGGCGGAACGCTTCGTGCCCCACCCGTTCGAGCCCGGCCAGCGCCTGTACCGCAGCGGCGACCTGGTGCGCTGGGATCACGATGGCCAGCTGCACTTCCTGGGCCGCATCGACCAGCAGGTCAAGCTGCGCGGCATGCGCATCGAGCTGGGCGAGATCGAAGCCGTGCTGCGCGCCCAGCCAGGTGTGCAAGACGCCGTGGTCATGGCCCACGCCGGCAGGGGCGAGCTGACCCTGTGCGCCCACGTGCAGCCCACCGCCGACGCACCCCCGGGTGACCAGCCCTGGCGTGAGGGCCTGGCCCGCCTGTTGCCGCCCTTCATGGTCCCGCCGGTGTTCATGCGGCACGCGGCTTTGCCCACCCTGCCCAATGGCAAGGTCAACCGCCTGGCCCTGCCCGAGCCCGACGCCGGCCTGCTGTCGCAAGCGCCCTTCATGGGCCCGCGCGACCCGCTGGAGCTGGCCGTGCTGCAGCTGTGGGAAGAGGTGCTGGGCCGGCAGGGCTTTGGCATCCTCGACAACTTCTTCGATTTGGGCGGGCACTCGCTCAAGGCGATCCGCTTGCTGGGCCGCATCCAGCAGACCTTCGGCATTGACCTGTCGGTGGCCTCCCTGATGCAAACACCCACCGTCGAGGCCGTGGCCGCCGCGCTGCGCCAGCAAACCCCGCCCAGCACCTCGTCGCTGGTGCCCATCCGGCCGCAAGGCAGCCGCCCGCCCATTTACTTCGTGCACGCGGCTGGCGGCACCGTCATGTGCTACCACGAGCTGGCCCGCCACATGAGCCCGGAGCAACCGGTCTATGGCCTGCAAGCCCAGGGCATCGAAGCGGGCACCGAGCCTGCGGCCAACCTGCCCGCCATGGCGCGGCACTACGTCGAGGCCATCCGCACGGTGCAGCCACAAGGGCCTTACCGCATCGCCGGTTGGTCCATGGGTGGCAACATCGTCTTCGAGATGGCGCAGCAGCTCTTGCTGCAAGGCGAAGAAGTGGCCTTGCTCGGCCTGCTGGACGCCAGCGCCGCCGCCTTCAACAACCCCACGCCGGTGCGCGACAACGCCGCCATCCTGGCCGAGATGTTCAGCAACGAGTTCGATGTGGACGAGGCGCTGCTGCGCCAGTTGCCGCAAGACACGCTGATCGAGCAGGCCGTGGCCCTGGCCGAATCGCACAAGTGGCTGCCGCCCGGCTTCACGGTGGACCAGGCCCACCGCATCCTGCGTGTCTACCGCGAATCAGAAGCCGCCATCAAGCAGCACCGCCCGGCGCCCCTGGCCTGCGACGCCATCCTCTACCGCACCCACGAGGTCATCGAAGGTGAAGACGAAGAGGCGGAAGACAGAGGCTGGACGCCACTGGTCTCGGGTCAGCTGCACATCGCGTCCGTGCCCGGCAACCACATCAACATGGTGATGGCACCGCACAGCGAAACGCTGGCCAGGTGCATCGATGCGCACCTGGCGGCCTTGTTGCCTGCGCCCCTGTGACCTGAGGGCACAGCTGGCCTGAGCCCGCTGGCGGCGGCTCTGTGCCTCAGCGCCCCAGGCGCGCAGCCTGGTATTGCGCGACCAGCTCGCCCTGCATGGACCATCGGCCCACGCTGCCATCCCACCCGGCGGTGAGCGCCGACTGCCCGGCCATGGCCACCGCGGGCACACCCGGCTTGCCGTGCAAGTCCAGGCGGCGCAAACGCCAGCTGCCATCGGCCTGCCTGGACCACAGCACCCCAAAGCCATCGTAGGCACCGGTCAGCAGAGACTGGCCATCGTCGCTGTAGGCAATGGCCTTCACCGACTTGATGTGGCTGGCCGGCAGGCTGTCCAACAAGGCACCCGTGAGGCAGTGCCAGATGCGCACGATGCCATCGCGCGATGCCGTCGCGAAGTGCGGGGCCACCGGCGATGCGGCCACACCGTTGACCAGCACCAGCTCGTCGCGCTCGATGTGCACGATGCGCTCGCCATCGCGCCACACGCTGGCCGTGTCGTCGGAAGAGCCTGCGACCAGCACACCCGCCACCGCGCTCCAGGCCAGTGACTTGATGGGGCCGTTGTGTGCGCGCGTGGTGCGCAACAACGTCAAGCCGGCATCCCATTCGCGGATCACGCCGTCGTAGCCGGCCGTGAACAGGCGCTGGCCATCGGGGTGGAAGGCGATGGTGTTGATGGGGCCGCTGTCCAGGTGGTGTTCGGCCACGACCTTGCCCAACTTGCGGTCATACAGGCGCAGGTGGCCACGGTAGTCACCGCTGCCCAGCAAACCCTGGGGGCCCAGCACCACCGTGTTGACGATGCTGGGGTGACGGTGCAGCAATCGCCCGTCCAGCAGGCTGAGCACGGCGCCATCGTCGCGGCCCACCACCACCTCGGCCCCTTGCGCCGAGACGCTGTTGATGCCGAAGGTGGGCAAAGTGCCCTGCACCTCGCCACCCGGGCTGTGCACGATGGGCCGGCCGCCGAAGCTGCCCACAGCCAGGTCGCCCCTGGCCATGAAGGCAGCGGCACGCTCCCATTGCATGGGGGCTTGCAGCTCGCGCACCACCTTCATCGACGGGAAGTCGTACACGCGCAGCACGCCTTCATACGAGCCCGCCAGCAGCTGGCCACCATCGGGCGAGAACATCACCAGGCGCACGGCCGCATGGGCCTGCCTGGCTTCTTTGGCCAGCTCGCCGGTGCGGGCGTCCCACACGCGCAGCACACCGTCGTCACAACCCGAAGCGATGAAGTCACCTCGTGGCGACCAGTCCACCGTCTCCGGGTCGCCGGGGTGGGCCAGCAAGGCCCGTTGGGTGCGGGAGGCCAGGTCCCAGATGCGGCAAGTGCCGTCTTCGGCCGCCGTCACCAGCTCGCGGCCCGTCGGGTCGAAGGCCAGGGCGAAGATGCCGTGCTCATGGCCCAGGATGGGCGCCAGGCGCTCGCCGGTCTGGGTGTCCCACAGGGCCACCTGCACGTCCTTGGCGTCCATCACGCAGGCCAGCAGGCGCCCATCGGGGTGCCAGGCCACGGCGTTGACGTCGTCGCCATGCGGGCCCAACTGGCCGCACAGGCTGCCGTCTTGCGCGTCCAGCAGGTGCACGAAGCCATCGGCTGCGGCCACGGCCACGCGCCTGCCATCGCGGCTGAACTGGATGTGGTTGACCAGGTCGGCCGCCTGAAAACGCCACCGCGCCTGCAACGGGAAGCTGGCGGCATCCCACATGCACACGGCGCCGTCGTAAGCGGCAGAGGCCAGCAGCCGGTGTTCGGGAAAGGAAGCCAGGGCGGTCAGGGGAGAAGCGTGCATGGGGACATCAAGCGGCAATCGATACCGGCCAGAGGCTAGTGGCAGTAACCATTGTTTGCGAGGGGGTTAACGCCCGAACGCATCGAAAGCCCCATGGGGACATCCCCCGAGCTGGCGCCTCGGCGCCACACTGACAATGCCGCTTGCCCCCTGCTTTCTCACCCGCTTCTGCCCTGCTGCTGCCCCCATGCCTACGGCCACCCAACCCGACACGACCGCTCAACTCCATGTCTGGCTGGGGACCCCTCTGACCGAGTTGCCCCAACGGATGGCGCACGATGATGTGGCGGCGGCCACCGACCTGGACTGGTTTGCACTGGCCTGCCGCCTGCTTGCCTTGCCCAGCGCCGCACGCCTGAACAGCTTCACCTTGCACGCGCCGCTGGAGCTGCTGGCCCGCCATCGCCTCATGCGTCAACTGGCCCCGGCTGACCTGCCGCTGGCCCGGCTGCAGCTGCTGGCCACCGCGCTCTTGAGCGCACAGCAGCGGGGGTGCCAGCTGCCCGCGCAAGCCAATGGGGCGGCACACGCACCCAAGCCAGGTGGCGCGCCCGCCGACCTGGTGCTGGCACTCGGCCAGGCCCTGGATGCCGGCGATCCGGACCGTGCCCAAACGCTGGCCACCACGCTCAGTGAGGGCACACCGGCGTGTGCCACCCCGGAGCTCTGCCAATGGCTGACCCCGGTCGTGCGCGACCGCATGGGCGCCGCAGCCCACTTGCCCATCTTCCTCAACCTCCTGGCCCGCCTGCACGAGGTCGACGCCCCCGCCGCCTGGCTCGCCCGGCCACTGCTGCCTGCCTTGCTGCGTGAACTGGCGCTGCAGCCCGAAGCGCGCGTGGACTGGCCACCTGCGGCGCTCGCCCTGCCCTTGGGCCAAGCCTGCAACCCCGACGCACTGGCCCATCACCTGCTGTCGCTGCGCCCCTTGCCGCAACCTGACCCTTCCGGCATCTGGCCCATGGTGCGCCAGACCGTGGCCGCTGGCCGCCACCTGCCCTTGCCCGGCCTGGTTCAGGCGCAAGCACAGCAGGCCCTGGCCTCGGCCTGCCGCGTGGCCGCCTGGAGCATGCTGCAGGAGTCCCTGGCCAAAGCCCGCTATGGCTGGAGCCACGCCCTGACCCTGCCTCAAGCCTGGTGGGGGCTGGCCACAGGCATGCCAAGTGAAGCCGACGTCACACAGGCGCACGCCAGGCTGGCCGCCTTGCACGTGGCGGCCATGCGCAGCGTCATCGGCGCGGTCGAGTTGGTCGCGCCATCGCCAACCGCTATGCCCCAGGCGCAGATCCAGGAGGCCTTTCGCGACTGCGCACGTCAGGCCTGCATCCGGGCCGACGCCCATGCGGTCAAATACGTGCTCGCCTGCATGGACGCCGCCCACACGGCCCCACAGGACGCCCCCCTCTACCTGGCGGCCGCGCAAAAGCTGTGTGCGGACTGGGTGGCCACCTGCCCCGAGCACGACATCCCTGGCCAGCTGGCGCAACGCTGACCTGCCCGCCATCACCGGCTTCACTGGCTTCACCGCCGATCCTTTGCCCTTGCCACCTTGCCTGCCATGCGCCGCACCGCTGCCACCCACTTCATCTTGCTGACCGTGCTGCTGGACGCCTTGTCGATTGGCGTGGTGGTGCCCGTGCTGCCCCGCCTGCTGATTGAGTTGGGCCAGGACGGCGCCCGTTCGGCCTGGGCCATGGGTGCCCTGCAAGGCAGCTTTGCGCTGGCACAGTTCTTCTTTGCCGCGTGGTTGGGCGCCTGGTCAGACCATGTGGGCCGCAGGCCCGTGCTGATGGTGGGTTTGTTCAGCTTGAGCCTGAGCTTCCTGGCCGGCGCCTGGTCGAGCAGCTTTGGCGTGCTGCTGCTCTTTCGCGCCCTGAGCGGTGCCGCCTGCGCCAACATGGCCGTCGCCCAGGCCTATGTCGCCGACGTCACCCCCGCCGCTGAACTGCCCGCGCAATACGGCCGCGTCGGTGCGGTGTTCGGGCTGGGCTTCATCCTGGGCCCGGTGCTGGGCGGCCTCGTGGGCGACACCCACGCCCGATGGCCCTTTCTGCTCGCTGCGGCCCTCAGTGGCATCAGCTTGCTCTACGGCTGGTTCCTGCTGCCCGAGTCCCTGCCGGTGGCGCGCAGGCGGCCCTGGCGTGCCGTCAGCCCCTGGGCGGCACTGGGCCAGTTGCGGGCCCTGCGCGGGCTGGCGCCACTGATCTGGGTCATCGCCGCCGTGATGCTGGCCCAGGCCGCCGTGGAAACCTTCTGGCTGCTCTACACCACGTTCCGCTTTGGCTGGACGCCGCGAGACAACGGCATGTCCTTGCTGGTGATGGGCCTGGCCGCAGGTGTTGCACAGATCGTGCTCTTGCCGCGCCTGCAAGGCAGGCTCAGCAGCCAGCAAATGGTGCAAGCGGGCTTGTGGACTTTCGTGGTCAGCCTCATCGCGTGGGGACTTGCCACCCAGGGCTGGATGATGTGGGCCGTCGCGGTGGCGAACCTGATGGGCTACCTGGTCTACCCCAGCGCCCAAAGCATCGTGGCCGCGCGGGTGCCACCGGACCAACAAGGCCAGACCATGGGGGCCTTGTCCGCACTGGCCAGCGTCATGGCGGTCATCGGCCCCATGGCCGCCACGCCCGTCCTGGCCGCCGTCTTGCGTGGCTCACCGCAAGCCTGGTCCGCAGGGGCGCCCTTCTTCATGCTGGCTGTGGTGCTGGGCATCGTGGCCTGGCACCACCGTCGCAACCCGATGTCGTCACAAAATGAAGCCGCAGCTTGACTGGCATCAAGCGTTGCCTGCGTCCTGCCTTGCAAACGCTGGCAACCCTGCAGGTTAGGGGTTCGCCTGAGCTTGCCTCTACCCTAGACTTTGTGTAGACGACTGTCGTGCTCACACCCTTAGGATCCGGCCATGCCCACCCCAATGCCCCGCCATCAAGCCCACGCCCTCACCCGCGGCCCACTGTCGGTGGCCGTTCTCACCCTGCTGCTGTGCGGCGGTGCCCAAGCGGTGCCCTTGTCCTTTTACAGTTACGCCAGCACCAGTGCCGACATCGGCGCCAGCTACAGCAGCACCCTGCTGGGCGACGTCAACTTCACCCTCAACCTGCCGGGCAACTCCACTTATTTTGGTGGGCAAGCTGGCTCAGGTGCCAGCACGGGTCTGGCCTCCTACACCTACGGCATCGCCTCGGGCCAGGGTGGCACCGACCCGGTCTACGACATCATCACCAGCTCGGGCCGGTACGCCTTCAACTACAGCGGGCAGGCTGAAACCGTCGGGGTCAAGACCCATGCCGGCGTCACCGTGTCGACCATCGACTCGACGACGGGCAATGCCGACTACGCGGCCAACGCCTCACTGAACGGCTATGCGCAAGCCAGCTGGAGCCAGCAGTTCTACATTGCTGCCGACCCCTTCCACAAAGCCGGCACCTACGGGGCCACCGTGGTGGCACTGACCATGGACGGCCAGTTCCCGGCCCTCGCCAGCGGGGTGAACAACAGCGCCTCGGCCTACACCTATGTGTCCACCAGCTTCGTGGACAAGGCGGGCGTGAGCTACAGCAGCTACTTCACCGCATCGACCTACGCCAACGACCCCAACTGGACGGGCGCCGTCACGGTCTATAAAAAGCTCCTGTTCCAGTACGGCACGCCTTTCAACATCAGCCAGTACATGCAGGTGAGCGCCAACGCCAACGGCAGCGCCGACTTCACGCACACCGGCTACATCAGCGCCATCGAGTTGCCCTACGGCGCCACGCTTGAATCGGGTGCCGAGCAAGCCGGCCTGGGTGGCACCACCACGCTGTATGGCGCCGTGACCAACTCGGCCACCCTTGACGCCGAAAACACCAACTGGGACTTCGGCAACAACGGCGGTGGTTTCACGCCGCCCCCCGTGCCTGAACCTGGCCTGCTGGAACTGGTGGGCGCAGGCTTGATCGTCACCGGCCTGCTGCGCCGCCGTCGCCGTCAGGGCTGAACGGCAGCCACCACGTCCGCACCTGGCCGCCGCCCCAGCGAGAGCAGGCGGCGGCTGAGGCGGATCAGGTCGTCCACCAGGGTGAACACCACCGGGATGACCAGCAGGCTCAGGAAGGTGGAGGTGATCAGCCCCCCGATCACCACGATGGCCATGGGCGCCCGGAAACTCGGGTCCACGCCCAGGCCCAGGGCGATGGGCAGCATGCCCGCCCCCATGGCGATGGTCGTCATGATGATGGGCCGCGCACGCTTGCGGCAGCCGTCGATCACGGCTTCGAAGCGCGACAGCCCCATCTCGTTGCGGGCGATCAGCACGTAGTCCACCAGCAGAATCGAGTTCTTGGTGGCGATGCCCATGAGCATGATCAGCCCGATCATGGACGGCATCGACAAGGCCGTGTGCGTGATGTAGAGCGCCGCAAACGCCCCCGGCACCGACAACACCAGCGCCGCCAGGATGGTGATGGGCTGCACAAAGCCCTTGAAGAGCAGCACCAGCACACCGTAGATGCACAGCACGCCGATCAGCATGGCGATGCCAAAGCTCTTGAACAGCTCGGCCATGGCTTCGGCGTCGCCCACCGGCGCGTGGGTGATGCCCGGCGGCAGGTGGGCCAGGCTGGGCAAGGCCAGCACGCGCTTTTCGACCTCGCCCAGCGGCAGGCCGTTGAGCTCCACTTCGAAGTTGATGTTGCGCTGGCGATCAAAGCGGTCGATCTGCGCCGGGCCACTGTCCAGGCGCACATCGGCCACGTTGCCCAGGGGCACGGGGCCGCGTGCACCGGGCACCGGCAGGCGGGCGATCAGGTCCACGTCCTGGCGGGCCGAAGCCGGCAGGCGCACCACCACCGGCAGCTGGCGCTGGCTGAGGTTGAGCTTGGCCAGCGACTGGTCGTAGTCGCCCAGGGTGGCCACGCGCAAGGTGTCCCCGATGGCTGCCGTGGACACGCCCAGATCGGCCGCCTTCGCAGAATCAGGACGCACCACCAGCTCCGGCCTCACCAGGCTGGACGTGGACGTGACGTTGCCGATGCCGGGGATGGTGCGCAGCTCGTGCGCCACCACCTCGGCGTGCGCCGCCAGGGCGACGCCATCTTCGCCGGCCAGCACCAGCTGGTACTTCTCGGCCGAGCCGCCCAGGCCCACGGTCACGCGGGCACCGGGCAGCACTTCAAGCGCCTTGCGCAGCTGGCCTTCGATCACCTGCTTCTTCACCCCGGGGCGGTCCTTGCGGTGGGTCAGGTTGAGCGTCAGCGTGGCCTTGCGCACGTCGCTCGCCCCCCGAGGCTGGAACGGGTCGCCCCCGCTGGAGCCACCACCGATCGCGGAGTACACCAGCTTCACATAGGGGTTGGCCTGCACGATGGCGCGGGCCTGCTCGGCCGCGCGGGTGGTCTCCACCAGGGTGCTGCCTGGCGCCAGTGCCACGTTCACCTGCGTCTGCGACAGGTCATCGGGCGGGATGAAACTGGCCTGCAGCCTGCCCAGCATGGCGACCGAGGCCACCAGGAAGCCGGCCACGGCCAGCAGCGTCCACCAGCGGTGGTTCAGGCACCAACGCGCCCAGGCCAGGTAGGGCCGCATCCACCCTGGCTCGCCCTGGTGCCGCTTGGGCACCTTGAGCAGGTAGGCCGCCATCATCGGCGTGAGCATGCGGGCCACCACCAGCGAGAAGAAGACCGAGATGGCCGCCGTCCAGCCGAACTGCACGAAGAACTTGCCCGGGATGCCGCCCATGAAGGCGGTGGGCAGGAACACGGCAATCAGCGTGAAGGTGGTGGCGATCACGGCCAGGCCGATCTCGTCGGCGGCCTCCATGGCCGCGTCCATGGGCGACTTGCCCTGGGCCAGGTGGCGCATGATGTTTTCGATCTCGACGATGGCGTCGTCCACCAGGATGCCCACCACCAGCGACAGCGACAGCAGCGTCACCACATTGAGCGAAAAGCCCATGAAGTACATCAGCCCGAACGTGGGGATGGCCGACAGGGGCAGGGCCGCCGCCGCCACCAGCGTGGCACGCGTGTCGCGCAAGAAGAGCCACACCACGATCACGGCCAGGATGGCGCCCTCGTACAGCAGGCTCATCGAGCCATGGAAGCTCTCTTCCACCGAATCGACGAAGTTGAAGGCCTCGGTGATGGTCACATCAGGGTGGTCCTGGCGCAAGGCCGCCACGGCGGCGCGCACGCCCTGGGCCACCTCCACCTCGCCAGCGCCCTTGGAGCGGGTGACCTCGAACCCCACCACCGGCTTGCCTTGCAACAAAGCGCGCGAACGCTGCTCGGCCACGCCGTCGCTCACGGTGGCGATCTGGTCCAGGCGAACATGACGGCCGTCGCTCAGGGTCACGGCCATGGCGGCCAACTCCTGGGCCGAATTGACCGTGGCCAGGGTGCGCACGGACTGCTCGCCACGGCCCAGGTCCACACGGCCACCCGAGGCTTCAGTCTGTGTCAGCTTCAGCTGTCGGGACACATCGGCCGCGCTCAGGCCCAGCGCCATCAGGCGCGCCGGGTCCAGCTCCACGCTCACCTCGCGGGTCACACCGCCCACGCGGGACACGGCACCCACGCCTTTGACGGACAACAGCGCCTTGGTGATGTCGTGGTCGACAAACCAGGACATGGCCTCATCGTCCATGCGGCCCGAGGCCACCGAGTAGGTCAGGATGGGCAGGCCTGAGAGGTTGACCTTGGAGACGATGGGGTCGGTCAGGTCACCTGGCAGGTTGGCCCGCACGCGCGAGACCGCGTCGCGCACATCGTCCAGCGCCTCCTGGATGGGCTTTTCCAGGCGGAACTCGACGGTCATGGTGACCGTGCCGTCCTGGATCTTGGTGTAGATGTGCTTGATGCCCTGCAACGTGGCGGCAGAGTCTTCCAGCTTGCGGGCCACTTCCGTTTCGAGCTGGGCCGGCGCGGCACCGGGCAGCGAGGCACGCACCGTGATGGTGGGCAGTTCGATGTCGGGGAAGTTCTGGACCTTCATGCCGCCAAAGCCGATCACGCCCAGGAGCGTGAGCATCACGAACAGCATCACCGACGGGATCGGGTTGCGGATGCACCAGGCGGACACGTTCATGGCTGCACCCCTGAGGCCACAGCCTGCACCACGCGCACGGTGTCCCCATCGTTGAGCAGGCCCACACCTGCGGCCACGACCTGGGCGCGGGGCTCCAGGCCGGACACCACCTCGATGCGGTCGCCTTCCCGGCGGCCCACCAGCACCTTCAGGCGGCGCACCTGGCGGCCTTCGAGCTGGAAGACGTAATTGAAGCCGTCTTGCAAGGCCACGGCGGACTGCGGCAAGGTCATGCCCACCGTGGCGCCTTGCTCCAGCAGCCCGGAGGCGAACATGCCAGGCCGCACGCCCATGTCCATGGCGGTGTGCGGCAAGTCCACGTAGACCAGGCCATTGCGGGTTTGCGGGTCCACCGTGGGCGACACCACGCGCACGCGGCCTTCCAGCGGCGCGCTCACGCCAGGCACCGTCAGGCGGGCGACCTGGCCCGGACGCACGCGCGGCAGGTCGCCAGCGGGCACCTCGGCGCGCCACTGCAAGCGGCCCTGGCGCACCAGGCGGAACAGCTCCTGCCCGGCCTGGCCCACGGCGCCCACGGTGGCCGTGCGGCTGGCCACCACGCCGTCGTCCGGCGCCAGCACCTGGGTCTGCTTCAGCCGCAAGGCCTGCGTGGCCACCTGCGCCTGGGCCGAGGCGACACGCGCCAGCGCGGTGGCTTCGGCCGTCAGGCTGCGCTGGGCATCCTGAGGGCTCAAGGCGCCGCTGCCCTGCAGGCTGCGCGTGCGGTCGGCGTTGGCGCGCGCTTCTGCGGCCAGGGCCTGGGCCTCGGCGAGCGCGGCGCGGGCAGATTGTTCATCAGATGAAATGGCCTCGGTGGCAAAGCTGGCCAGCACCTGGCCTCGCCGCACCACATCGCCCACATCGGCCTGCACGGCCACCAGGCGCTGGCCGCCCAGCTCGGCGCCCACGATGGCCTCTTGCCAGGCGGACACGGCACCATTGGCCGTCAGGCGCAAGGCCCACGGCAGGCGCTGCGGGCTCACCACTTCGACCGTCAGGGCTGCGGCGCTGCCCGCCCCGGAGCTGCCACCCACCACCGCAGACGCCGCTGCCGGCGCATCTGTGGCGGCCTTTTGCCCACAGGCCACCAGGCCAGCGGCCAGGCTCAGCGCCAGGCCGAGCCCCAAGAAACGATGTGGCTGCACACGGAGGTGCAGAAATGAAACCGGCATGACGCGCTTTTCCCCAGACGATGTGTGCAAGGTGAGTCCTTGTCTGGCCCGCAAGTCGCGGGCACCGCCGTTTTACCAGATGCCCCGGACACGCCGCCGCCACAGCGACAATCACCACATGCAATGGACCCCCTGGCAACACCCCACCCCTGAAGGCTTCACCTTGCGCGGCTGGCACACCCGCCCGCGTGGCAAGCCCATGCTGCACTTCATCCATGGCAATGGCTTTTGTGGCCGGGTGTACGAACCCCTGCTGCGCAGGCTGCACCCGCAGTTCGACCTCTGGCTGAGCGACGCCCAAGGCCACGGCCTGAGTGACCACGGTGGCCGCTTTGTGGGATGGAACCGCAGCGCCGAGCTGGCCATGGAGGCCCTGGAGGCCCAGGGCGGGGCCTTTGCCGACGTGCCCCACCTGGCCTTGGGCCACAGCTTTGGTGGCGTGCTCACGGCGCTGATCCTGGGTGAGCGCCGCCACCGCTTCGGGTGCGCCGTGCTGATGGACCCGGTGCTCATGCCTCCGGCCTTGCTGTTCGGGCTGTCGCTGGCCAGCGTGGCCGGCCTGGCCCAGCATGCGCCGCTGGCCCGCCAGGCCAGAGCGCGGCGTCACCACTGGCCCAGCCGGGACGCCGCCTTCCAGCAGCTCCATGGCCGCGGGGTCTACAAGGGCTGGGCCGACGAGGCCTTCCACGCCTTCATCGACCATGCCCTGAAAGACGCCGAACAAGGCGGCGTCAGCCTGTGCTGCGAGCCCTCGCGCGAAGCCGAGGTGTTCGCTTCGGGCCCGGAGCGCCTGTGGACCTTGCTGGGGCGCGTGCGCACGCCCACCCTGGTGCTGCGCGCGCAGCACACCTTCCCCTTTGTGCATGAGGGGGTGCGCCAGTGGCAGGCCATCCAGCCGGATGTGCAGGTGACCATTCAGCCCGGCGGGCACTGCTTCATGCAGGAAGACCCGGCTGCCGCGGCCAAGGCCGTGCTGGCGGGGCTCGGTGGCCTCCTGGCCGCTTGAATTGATGGCCTGATGCCCTGCACTTGGGCAGATCAGGTGGGGTGCGCATCGGCCAGCATGCCAGCATGCCGTTCTTGCCTTCCTCTGTAACACCTGCCCGCCTGCTCGCCGTGGCCCTGACCAGTGCGCTGCTGAGTGCTTGCGTGCTGCGCCCACCACAGAGCAGCGAAGAGACCATGGTCGACAGCCAGATGCCCGGCGAGCTGGTGGGCGCAGGCCTGACGGGCAAGGCGTTTTGCCTGCACCTGCGCTACCACAACCACTTCTTCCCGGCCTACAGCGACTCGCGCACCGAGGCCTGGGTCACGGATGGCAGCTGCGCGAGCAAAGGTGCCGGGCGCCCCGTGGGCAGCTTGCGCCTCAGCTGGTGGTATGACTGGCAAGACACCCAGACCAGCCGCCAGTGCCTGCAGGCCGAACGCTGCAGCGTGGCCGAGCAGAACATCGTGCTCAGCCGCAATGTGCGTTGCGCGGCCGCCCAGGCCAGCGATGGCCCGCACACCGCCTTCATCACCACAGACGCCAACGTCTGTCACTGAACCTGGGCCGGGCCCACTCAGGCCCAGTTCACCACCTGCCCATCCAGGGCCGTCAGCGGCAGCCGGGGCATCCACGACAGCAAGATGCGGTAGGTGTCCTTGTCAAAGGCCGGGCGCCCATGGGCCAGCAAAGCCTGAACCTCTGTGTCGCTGTGGGCCGTGCCCAGGTAACTCCACGCGTCCACGAGGTGCCAGGCACCGCCCTCGGCCACCTTCACTGGGCCGGCATAAGGCCACACCTTGACCCGCCAGTCCGCCAGCAAGACGGCCAGCCGCGCATCGTGGTCGGCACGCGGCTCTTGCCCCACGCACGTGCCCATGCAGCGTTTCATCTGGAAGGCAAAGCAAGGCTTGCCCTTCGCCGCCTTTTCCAGCCCCAGCATGACCTGGCACAGGCCATTGGTCTCGGCCAGTTCGCGCAGCCAGGTGGTCGCATCGCGCTTGCTGCCAAACAGGCCATGGGCCGCGTGCTGGCTGCCCCAGTCCAGGTCACTGGCCCAGGCCAGGGCCAGCTGGCCGGCATCGCCCGGCGCGCCCTCTCTCCACTGCCAGGTGCACAACTCACCTTGTCGACGCAGGCGCTGGTTGTGGATGGGCTGCTGCTGCTTGATCCACAAAGCCTCGGTCAGCAAGGCGCCCATCTCGCCTGGCGTCTCGGCCCAGTCGACATGGCGCACCTGCTGAGACAGACTCATTTCCTTGGCACTGCGGTGGTCCGCACTGAAGTGCGACAGCACCCGCTGGCGGATGCGCACGGCCTTGCCGATGTACAGCGGCACATCACCCTCACCCATGAAGCGGTACACCCCCGGGGTGTCCGGCATGGCGTCGGCCAGAGCCGGGTCCAGGTGGGGCGGCCAACTGGAGCGGCCCGTCAGCTCGCCCACGGCCTGTTGCAATGTGCTTGCCGGGACGTCATCTTGCAGCCGCTGCCAGAACTGACTGAGCACATCGGCATCACCCAGCGCGCGGTGACGCGCCGGCACAGTCAGGCTGTGGCGCTGGATGAGCGCGTCCAGGTTGTGCTTGCGGTGCTGCGGGAACAGCCTGCGCGACAACTTCACGGTGCACAGCACCGGCGGCTTGAAATCGAATCCCGCGCGGCGGAATTCATTTTTCAGAAAGCCGTGGTCAAAGCGCGCGTTGTGGGCCACGAACAAGCGGCCCTGTAACCGATCCAGGATCTCCGGAGCCAGCGCCTCGAACAGCGGTGCCTGGGCCACCATCTCATCGGTGATGCCCGTCAGGCCCTGGATGAAGCCTGGGATGGGCGCTTCCGGGTTGACCAGTGAAGACCATTTCTCGACCACGCGCCCCTCATCCCACAGGACGATGCCCACTTCCGTGACGCGGTCGACGCTCGCATTGGAGCCCGTCGTTTCCAAGTCCACAAAGGCGATGGTTTGACTTAGATCAACTGACATGCATCAACAACAATTTGGATGGTATGCGGCGCTCTTTTTGCTTGATCACGACAAGCAGGCGCCACAGCAGGGTGTCTTTCACCCGAATTGGCCACAAGCCGAACCAAGGCGGTGAATGACACAAGGCGCATGCACCACACCACTGCAAGGATCAGATGCTCATGTTAACCACCACGCACCAAGATCGCGCCAGCGTCGAGCTGCTCACCGTCTACCAGGTGAGCAAAATCCTCGGGGCTTCACTGGATGTGCACAAGACTTTCCGGGAAGCACTCAATGTGCTGACCTCCATGATGAGCTGGCGCCGGGCCTCCGTGATCCTCCAGTCTGACGACGGCGTGCTGTGCGGCATGTGCGCCGTGGGCTTGTCACGGGAAGAGTCATCAAGACTGACTTTTTCAGTAGGAGAAGGCATCGTGGGCCGGGTGTTTGCCACCGGCGTGCCCATGGTGGTGCCCGACATCCGTGCCGAACCGCTTTTCCTCAACCGCAGCGGCGCATCCGACCAATCGCCCGGCGACACGATCGCCTACCTCGCTGTGCCCATCAAGGCCGACCGCCGCACCCTGGGCGTGATCACCATGGACCGCAAGGTCAGCGACCGTGACGGCGTCTTCGACGAAGACCTGCGCCTGCTGACCATGGTGGCCACGTTGATGGGCCAGAACCTCTTGCTGCACCGCGGGGTGAGCGCCGAGCAAGGCCGCCTGTATGAAGAGGCCCGCAGGCTGAGCAAGGCCCTCAAGCCCGCCTTGCAGCTGGACACCGCCATCGGCGCCTCACCGCGCATGCAGGATGTGTTCGCCGAAGTCCACCAGGTGGCGCCCACCAAAACCACCGTGCTGCTGCGCGGCGAAAGTGGCACCGGCAAAGAGGTGATCGCGCGCGCCGTGCACAACCTCTCGCCGCGGGTCGACATGCCCTTTGTGCGCGTCAACTGTGCGGCGCTGACCGAGTCGCTGCTGGAGAGTGAGCTCTTCGGCCACGAAAAGGGCGCGTTCACCGGTGCCGTGGGCACGCGCAAGGGCCGCTTCGAACTGGCGCACGGCGGCACGCTCTTCCTGGACGAGATCGGTGACATCTCACCCTCCTTCCAGGCCAAGCTGCTGCGCGTGCTGCAGGAAAAGGAGTTCGAACGGGTGGGCGGCTCCATGCCCATCAAGGTGGACGTGCGCATGGTGCTGGCCACCAACCGCAACCTGGAGAAGATGGTGGCGGCAGGTGAGTTCCGCGCCGACCTGTATTACCGCATCAACGTGGTCAGCATCTCGCTGCCCGCGCTGCGCGAGCGCCGCGAAGACATCCCGCTGATGGTGGAGCACTTCCTGTCTCGCTTCAACCGCGAGAACAGCCGCAAGGTCAAGGTCAACCCCAGGGCCCTGAAGGTGCTCACCAGCTTCTACTGGCCGGGCAATGTGCGGGAGCTGGAAAACTGCGTGGAGCGCACCGCCACCATGGCGCTCAACGACGAGCTCTCCGACCTGAGCTTCCCTTGCCATGACAACCGCTGCCTCACGCAGGTGCTGCACTTCGTGGAGCGCGAGGATGCGGTGAGGCCGGGCCGACCAGTGAACATCCCGATCACGGAAGCGCCCATGCGCGACCGCGAGTCGTCACATGCCGGGCACACGGGGCACACGGGACATGCCGGACACGGCAGCGCCGACGCATCGTCTGCACATGACCACGATCACGCGGTCGGTGACGACAAGCCCGAGGGCGAGCGCGAGCGCCTGATCTGGGCCATGGAGAAGTGCGGCTGGGTTCAAGCCAAGGCGGCTCGCTTGCTCAACATCACACCTCGCCAGATGGGCTATGCCCTGCAAAAGCACGACATCGAGGTGCGCAAGTTCTGAGCCGTCAGCTCAGCGTGGGGTCACTGGCTGTGCTGCCGCACGAAATCCAGAACCTGCTTGGGCAGGTCTGGCGTGTTGTGGTCCAGCCAGTGGTCGGCACCACCGATTGGGCGCAGGTCAATCTGCGGCACGAAGGCCTGCACGCCGTCCCATGACTTGGGCGAGAAGTAAGTGTCGCCCGTGCCCCAGAAGGCCAGGGTGGGCACCTGCACGCCATAGGCCTGGAGCGCCTCTGCCGTGGGCTGAGCTGGGAACTGGTCGGTCGTGGGCCACGGCAAGGCACGGTAGTAGTTCAGCATGGCGTTGAGCTTGGCATTGGTGCTGAAGTTGGCCGAGACCAGGCGGTTCAGGCGTGCGCCCTTGTAGAACGGGCCGCTCAGCAAAGCGGTGCTGCCAGGCCCGGCGCTCACCCCCAGCGTCAGCAGGTTGTTGACCTTGCCGGAGCGGATGTCAACGATGTACTGGCTGCGCTGGCGCTGCTCGGAATCGGGCTGAGCCAGTTCGCGCGCGAAGGTGTAGGTGTGGGGCGTCGACAGGATCACCAGGGCCTTCAAGCGCTCGGGATGGCGAAAGGCATAGGCCCAGGCCAGGCTGCCGCCCCAGTCATGCCCCACCGGGATGACCTGCTTGTAGCCCATGCACTCGATGAGGTGGTCGACTTCGTCGCTCAGTCGCTGGATGTCGTAGGCGGCCACGTCGGTCGGCTTGGACGAACTGCCATAGCCTTTGAGGTCGATGGCGATGCTGTCTTGCTCGGCGCCAAACAGCTGCAGCCAGGTCTCCCATGCCCACGAGAACTCGGGAAAGCCGTGCAGGAACAGCACCAGCGGCTTGTCGGTGGCCGGCTGGGCACCTGGCCGCTTCATCAGCAGGTGGTAGCGGGGGCTGGCGTCCGGCGCGGCCAGGCCGCTGAACTGCACATCGCGCTCTTCAAACGTGGCCCACTTGCCCAGCAGGGCCGTGTCCGAAGCCTTCTGCAGCGCAGACCTGGCTGCAGGCGTGGTGACCTGACAGGTGACGCCTGCGGGCAACGCGGCCACCGCATGGGTCACGACCAGGCTCAAGGTCAATGCGAGCGTTCGGGACGCTGAGAAGGCAGGCATGAGGGGGCTCCAGGCGTGGGCAAGGTGATGGGCGCCGAGGCTACCCCATCCGCAGCCAAAGCCCACCGCCGACAAACCCAGGGTGCCTGCCCGACACCGCGCGCACAAACCCGTCAGCCGGAGCCGTCAGTCCGAGCCGTCAAAACACAGCGGCTGGTCTTCGCACTGCGCGCAATGCGGCGACTTGCAAATCATCACTTCTGCCTGCTCGCACAGCAGGCGATAGAAGAACTTCTTCCAGCGCATGCTGTTGACGTTGCGCTGGTGCAGGGCCGTGAAGTGCTCGGCCATCAGCGCGTTGAGCTGCCCACGGTTGGCCAGACCCAGGTCTTCCCACAGGTGACGCGCGCCCATGCAGGCCTCGGCCAAGCCCCGGGCCAGGTGGCTGGCCAGGATGCCTGGGTGGCTGGCATGGGCCAGGAGCAGGGCCTCCAGATCAGCGTGTTCATCGTCCAGGGGGGCGGCGGCGAGCGGGGGCCGCTGCGTTTGCCAATGCACGGGCGTTGAGAGGTCCATGTCGTGCTCCGGTGTGGAAGTGACTGCTGGCTCCAGACCGTGCAAGCCACATGCCATCCAGCGACCACAGGCCTGCGAGGCCAATGCCCACGACACCCGCGTCTCGGCCGCCCGGGACTGTCAACTTTGTCAGACAAGCCACAGGCCCTTGCGACAGCACGTGTGGCAAACGTTGCAAAGCCAAAAGTGCGTTGGCACAGGCTTTGGCCCGACCCCGCGCTAAGTGCTTGATTTGACAAGGCTCAAACCAGATGAAAAAGCATGGCACGGTTTTGGCAATCGGCCCCTTCAATCCGAGCGCAAGCTCACTGACGGGGAAACACATGGAAGCGTCCTCTTTGGCCACGACGGCCTTCATCGGTATCGGTCAGATCAAGCCCCTCGGGGCGGCCCCAGATCCTGCATCCCACAGTGGATGCGGCACTGAAGGCGGCGAAGGCAAGGCCAGTTGCGGCACCTCTGGTGGCCCTGACGACATGCCTGCGGAAATCTGGGACAAGGTGAAGAACCACCCTTGTTACTCCGAAGAAGCCCACCACCACTATGCCCGCATGCACGTGGCTGTGGCGCCGGCTTGCAACATCCAGTGCAACTACTGCAATCGCAAGTACGACTGCAGCAACGAGTCGCGCCCTGGTGTGGTCTCGCAAAAGCTCACGCCTGAACAGGCGGTGAAGAAGGTGCTGGCCGTGGCCAGCGAGATCCCGCAGATGACGGTGCTGGGCATCGCAGGCCCTGGCGATTCGCTCGCCAACCCGAAGAAGACCTTCGACACGATGCGCGAGCTGCATGAGAAGGCGCCCGACATCAAGCTGTGCCTGTCCACCAATGGCCTGGCCCTGCCTGACCTGGTCGACGAGATCTGCAAGTACAACATCGACCACGTCACCATCACCATCAACATGGTGGACCCGGCCGTGGGCGAAAAGATCTACCCGTGGAT
>CANBQJ010000013.1 GCA_947371645.1 Burkholderiales bacterium
GAAGGTCACCGAGGTGCCGGGCAAGGCAGGCGCATACCGTGCGGTTGCCTTCTTGCGGCCGCACTTCCAGCTCGATGAGCTGTCGGTGTCGCTGCGTTTGGTGGCCGAGCTGCCGTCGGCCGCAGGCTGACCAGCTGGGTCATGAGAAACGGCCGCTTCTCGCGGCCCACAAACTCACTTTGAGAGGAAAAACATGAAAGACATCTACGTTCAGTTCAAAGGCCGCTACACCATCGACGGCGAATCGCGTGACAGCGAACACAGCAAGTGGCTGGAAGTCAGCACCTGGTCTCACGACATTCGCCAACCCAAGTCGGCCACGTCGTCGAGCGCCGGTGGCCACACGTCGGAGCGCACCGAGCACGGTGAAATGGTATTCACCAAAGACCTGGACCTGACCAGCCCCAAGCTGTGGGAAGCATCGTCTGCAGGCTACACCTTCGACGAAGTGACCATTGAGTTCTTCCGTGCCGATGGCTCGACCCGCGTCAAGTACCTGGCCATCAAGCTGAAGAACGCCCTGATCTCGGAAGTGACGCCAGTGGTGGACTCGGAAGGCCTGCCCACCGAAACCTTCAAGCTGAAGTACGCTGCCGTGCAGTGGATCTACCAGCAACAAAAAATCGAAGGTGGTGGCTTCTCTGGCAGCGTGACCACGGCCTGGAGCCTGGCCAAGAACGTGGCCAAGTACGAAGTCTGATGACTGGGGCTTCCTGAGCCTCGACAAAGCCGCGCTGTGCCGCGGCTTTGTTTTGCGCCCCCCCACTTTGCCGTGAAGTTCGAACCCTTCTTGCTGGACCGCCTGTGTCAGACCGCCGACCCGTTGTCGCGCGGCGATGCGGCGCGCTCGCGTTTCAACCTGGACCAGATCAAGGACAGTGTGGCCAAAGACCTGGAGTCCTTGCTCAACACCCGCAACGCACACCAGCCCGAGCACATGAAATCCTGGCCTCACGCTGCACGCTCGGTCATGACTTTCGGGCTGATGGATTTCGTGGACCTGAGCCTGGACAACCCCGATCACCGTGAATTGATCTGCACCTCGATCGCCGACGCCATCCATTGCCACGAACCCCGCCTGCGGCAGGTCACGGTGCGTCTGGATGCCGCCAAGCAACTGGGTCTGGGCCTGCGCTTTGCCATCCACGCCAAGCTGGTGGTCAACCCGCTGGTGGAAGCGGTGAGCTTCGATGCCTTGCTGCAGCCCACCACCCAACGCTACGCCGTCAAATCGGCCCGCAACCCCCTGGAGCGCTCGGCCTGAACATGGACCAGTTGCTGCCCCATTACGAACGCGAACTCTCGCTGCTGCGCGAGCGCTCACAGGCCTTCGCGCAGCGCTACCCCAAGGTGGCCGGCGCTTTGCAGATGCGGGGCGACATCGCGCAAGACCCCCACGTCGAGCGCATGATCGAATCCTTCGCGTTGCTGGCTGCCCGCGTGCACAAGCGCCTGGATGACGATTTCCCGCTGTTCACCGAATCGCTGCTGGAAGTGCTCTACCCGCACTACCTGCGGCCCTTTCCATCGTGCTCGGTGGTCCACATGGACGCGGGCCCTCTGGCTGGTCAGATGAGCAAGCCCGTCACGGTCGAGCGCGGCACCATGCTGCACTCCAGGCCGGTGCGTGGCGTGCCCTGCCGCTTCCGCACCACGCAAGATGTGCAACTGCTGCCCATCAAACTGACGCATGCCAGCTTTCGCAACGCCGTCCAGGCCCCCAGCGGCACGCGATTGCCGGCGCAGGCCACCTCGGTGCTGTCGGTCACGCTGGCCTTGCAGTCGCCACAAGCCTCGTGGGCCTTGCTCACGGAGCAGCCCTTGCGCCTCTACCTCGATGGCGAACCTTCGCAAGTCAGTGTGTGGCGCGAAGCCTTGTTGCGTCGTGTGGTGGGCACGATGGTCCAGCGCACGACGCACCAGCCCTGGCAGGCAGCCGACCAGGGCCCCGATGGTGCACGCCTGTGTCCCAAGCTGGTGGGTTTTGACGACAATGAGGCGCTGATCGACGCCGATGCGCGCTCGCATCCGGCCTATCGCTTGCTGACCGAATATTTCGCCTTCCCCGACAAGTTCAATTTCATTGATTTGCCGCTGAGCGGGGCAATGGTTTCGTCGCTGGGCGAGCCCGCCGCCGAAGTCGGTGTCGATGCATCGCCCGTCAGGCACATGACGGTGCACCTGCTCATGTCGGGCATCCGGTCAGATTCTGACGAGGCCCGACTGCTGGAGACGGTGCACGCCCGCAACCTCATGCTGGGCTGCACGCCCGTGGTCAACCTCTTCCAGCAACCGGCCGATCCCATCCGCATCACCCACACCACGACGGCTTACCCGGTGCTGGTGGACAGCCGGCGCGCCTTTGCCTACGAGGTCTACAGCATCGACCGTGTGTACCGCGTGCAGCAAACGCCGCAAGGCGAGTCGGTACAGGCGTTCAAGCCCTTCTTTTCCTTGCAACACGACGAGTTGCTGGGACCAGGCGAGGCCGACGCCGATGCCGATGCGCCAGTGCTCGGCCAGGCGGGCCGGGCAGGTGGCCGCTACTGGTCCACCCACCGCGACGAAGATGTGGCCCAGGCCAGCCCGGGCTACGAGCTGGAACTGTCCATCGTCGACATCGACTTCGACCCGGCCGCGCCGCAGACCGATACGCTGTCGCTCACGGTGAGCGCCACCAACCGAGACCTGCCCTCGTTGCTGCCTTTTGGTGCGGTGGGTGGCGACCTGTTCATGGAGGGCGGCGGCCCCGCCAAGGAGATTCGCTTGCTGCGCAAGCCCACGGCCAGCCAGCGCTTTGACCTGGGGCATGGCGCGCTGTGGCGCTTGATCTCACACCTGTCCCTCAACCACCTGTCGCTGTCGGCGGGCGGGCTGGATGCCCTCAAGGAAATGCTGCGCCTGTATGACCTGCCGCGCAGCGCCATCAACCGCCGCCAGGTCGATGGCCTCAGCGAAATCGCTTTCAAACCCACCACCGCCTGGCTGCCTGGCGAGCCTTACGCCACCTTCGTGCGGGGCACCGAGGTGCGCCTGACGGTGGACGAAGACAGCTTCGTGGGCACGGGCCTGGGCCTGTTCGCCGCGGTCCTGGACCGCTTTTTCGGTTTGTACGTGCATGCCAACAGCTTCGTCCAGTTGACGCTGGTGTCGGCCCGCACACAGGAAGTGGTGCTCACATGCCCGCCTCGAAACGGCGACCTGACCTTGCTGTGATCCCGCAGCTGCTGCAAGAGCCGCAGCGCTTCGGGTTCTTCCAGGCCGTCCGCTTGCTGGACCAATGGCTCTCTCAGGGTGCACCCGGCGGGCAGGGCCTGTCGCGGGTGCAGTTTCGCAACTCGCTGGCCTTGTCGTTCCCGCCCAGCGAGATCGAGGGCCTGCGGGTGCACTGGCGAGCCCACAATCAGCCCCATGCCGACCCCGAGTCCGTGGCGGCGCCGGTGGGCCTGGGCGATGCCTTGTCGCAGGTGCTCGCAGCCCGGACGGGCGCAGGTCCGCTGCAGGCCGGTCGTGCTGCGCTGGGCGTCGGCGATGTGGATCACATCGAGCTGACGCCCGCCTTCATGGGCCTTCTGGGCGTGGCCGGCACCCTGCCTCACCACTACACCGAGACCCTTGCACACCGCGAGCTCTACCAGAAGGACCTTGCCCCGCGCGCCTTCATGGACGTGTTCAGCCACCGGGCGGTGACGCTGTTTGTCGAGGGCTGGCGCAAGCACCGTTTGCACCTGCAGTTCGAGGCCAATCGGCGTCGGCATTTCTTGCCGATGGTCTTGTCCCTGGCCGGGCTGGGCCATCAAGGCCTGCGTGGTGGCAAGGGCACGCCACACGGCGCGGTGGCCGATGAGTCGCTGGCCTATTTCGCAGGGGCATTGCAGCAGCGCACACGGTCCCCCAAGCAGCTGCAGCAGATGCTGCAGCACCACCTGAGCGTGCCGGTGACGGTTGAGCAGTTCGTGGGGCGTTGGTACCACCTGCCACGGCAACGCATGCCCAGTCTGGGCGGCGCGGGTGCGCCGGCCATCCTGGGGCGCACCACCACGCTGGGTGAGCGCGTGTGGCAACGTGACTTGCGCCTGCGTCTGGTGCTGGGGCCCTTGTCCCACCAGCGCTTCCAGCGCTTCCTGCCGGGCGGAAGTGGGGCAGCGGCCCTGGAAGAGATGCTCACGCTGTTCAGCGGCGTCAGCCTGGAGTACGAAGTGAACCTGCGCCTGCGCCAGGCCGATGTGCAGGGCTGCCGCCTGGACAGCCAGCGTGCGCCCACACTGGGCCGTCTGGGCTGGGACACCTTTTTGCAAACCCGGCCGGCCAACGACGACCGGGCCGACGTGCGCTACGACATCCACGCCGCCGCCTGAGCGGGGCAGACCAACCTCATCACATCGCCAAAGAAGAACAGGGACACCATGAGCCAGAACCTCAAGACCCTCATCACCAAGCTCAACGACCTGAGCCGCAAGGCCGCCGAGCGCGCCGCCAGCCTGTGCATGGCCCGGGGCCACTATGAGGTCGACCTCGAGCACTTCATGCTGGCCCTGCTGGAGCAAGCCGACAGCGATGTGGCCGTGCTGGCCCGCCGCTTTGGCATCGCCCTGCCCGCGTTGCAAAGCGACCTGGAAGCCGAGCTCAGCCGCTTCAAGTCGGGCAATGGCCGCACGCCGGTGTTTTCTGCGCACCTGCCGGTGCTGCTGGAGCATGGCTGGCTGATCGCCTCCCTGGCTTCACACACCGCCCGCATCCGCAGCGGCCACCTGCTGCTGGCCCTGCTGACCGAGCCCACGCTCAGCCAGCTGGCCCGGCGATCGTCGCCCTTGTTTGGCCGTTTCCCTGTGGACGAGCTCAAGCACAAGCTGGCCGAACTCAGTGCGGATTCGGTGGAGGGCATTCAGGCCGAGCGTGATGCGGCGCAAGCTCAGGACGCGGAGCGGGACATCGCGGGACAGGGTGATGAAGCCGGCGGCACGCGGGCCCAGCCCCAAACGCCCGCGCTGGACCAGTTCACCACCAACCTGACCCAACGCGCGCGAGAAGGCCAGGTGGATCCGGTGATCGGCCGCGACACGGAGATCCGGCAGGCCATCGACATCCTGATGCGCCGTCGCCAGAACAACCCGATCCTCACCGGTGAGGCCGGCGTGGGCAAGACGGCGGTGGTCGAAGGCCTGGCCTTGCGGGTGGCCCAAGGCGAGGTGCCGGCGCCACTGCAAGGTGTGGCCATCCACGTGCTGGACATGGGCCTCTTGCAAGCGGGCGCCTCGGTCAAAGGCGAGTTCGAGAACCGACTCAAGGGCGTGATCAACGAGGTCAAGCAGAGCCCGCACCCCATCATCCTGTTCATCGACGAGGCCCACACCATGGTCGGCGCGGGCGGTCAGGCCGGCCAGAACGATGCCGCCAACCTGCTCAAGCCGGCCCTGGCGCGTGGCGAGCTGCGCACCATCGCTGCGACCACCTGGGGCGAGTACAAGAAGTATTTCGAGAAGGACGCGGCCCTGGCCCGGCGCTTCCAGGTCATCAAGGTGGAAGAACCCACAGAAGAGCTGGCCTGCGCGATGCTGCGCGGCATGGCCCCGCTGATGGAGAAGCACTTCAATGTGCGCCTGTTTGACGAGGCCATCCAGGAAGCGGTGCGGCTGTCCGCGCGCTACATCAGTGGCCGGCAGTTGCCCGACAAGGCCATCGGCGTGCTGGACACCGCCTGCGCCAAGGTGGCCCTGGGCCAGAGTGCCACGCCCGCCCGCATCGAAGACGCACGCAAACGGCTGGAGCGCCTGGATGCGGAATCTGCGGCGCTGCGCCGTGAAGAGGCCTCAGGTGGCCAGCACCCCGCCCGATTGGCGGAACTGGCCACGACGCGTGGCGAGATCACGGTCGGGCTCAAGGCCGACGAAGAACGCTGGGCCTTCGAGCGGCAACTGGTGAGCGACATCCTGGGGCTGCGCAGCAAGCTGGAGCAGCAGGCGGGCGCAGGCGCCGCCGCGGTCACCTCGCCCCGTTACGCCAGCCCCGATCACGAACTGCTGGCCATGAAGCAAGCCGAGCTGGCTGCGCTGCAAGGCGAAGCCCCGCTGGTGCCCATGCAGGTTGACGGCCACGTCGTGGCCGAGATCGTCGCCGCCTGGACGGGCATCCCGCTGGGCAAGATGGTCAAGGACGAAATCAAGACCGTGCGCAACCTGCAGGCCACGCTGCAGGAGCGCGTCATCGGGCAAGACCACGCGATGGGGGCAGTAGCCCAGCGCGTGCGCACGGCCCGCGCCGGCCTGGAAGACCCCAACAAGCCCAAGGGCGTCTTCCTCTTCGTGGGCCCCAGCGGCGTGGGCAAGACCGAGACCGCGCTGGCCCTGGCCGACATCCTCTACGGTGGCGAGCGCAACCTCATCACCATCAACATGAGCGAGTACCAGGAGGCCCACAGCGTCAGCGGCCTCAAGGGCTCGCCCCCCGGCTATGTGGGCTATGGCGAAGGCGGCGTGCTCACCGAGGCCGTGCGCCGCAAGCCTTACAGCGTCGTGCTGCTCGATGAAGTCGAGAAGGCCCACCCGGACGTGCTGGAGATGTTCTTCCAGGTCTTCGACAAGGGCCTGATGGACGATGCCGAAGGCCGAGAGATCGATTTCCGCAACACGGTGATCATCCTCACCTCCAACGCCGGCTCGCAGCAGATCATGCAGGCCTGCTTTGCCCACGACGAGGCCGCAGGCGGCACGGTGATGAAGTCGCCCGAGGCGCTACCGGCTGCCGACGACCTGGCCGAGGCCCTCCGCCCCGTGCTCTACAAGACCTTCAAGCCCGCTTTCATCGGCCGCACGAAGGTCGTGCCCTATTACCCGCTGAGCGACGACGTGCTGGTCGAAGTGATCAAGCTCAAGCTGGACCGCATCGCCGCGCGCGTGAAGGGCAACCACCAGGCGCACCTGGTTTATGACGAAGCCCTGGTCGACACCGTGCTGGCCCGCTGCACCGAAGTCGACACCGGGGCCCGCGCCGTCGACCACATCCTCAATGGCAGCCTGCTGCCTCAAGTGGCCGATGCCGTGCTGGCGCGCATGGCCGAAGGTCAGGCCATCGCCCAGATCAAGGTGTCGGCCGGGAAGGGCGGCCAGTTCAAGTTCAAGGTCAGCTGAGCACCAGCAGGGCTTCTTCGCGCCAGCAGTGGGCGGCCTCATAGAAGCCTTCCCACACGCAGCCGTTGCAGCCGCGCCCGCAGCAGGTCGTGGGCTCGGGCGGCGGTGAGCGCAGGCCCAGGCCGCGCGCGCTGGCGGCGCGGCTCAGGGCCTCGAACACCTTGCGCGTGGTCGGCAGGTCGGGCAGGGGGGCGACGCGTTCGGCGTCGGTCAAATCGAACACGGTGGGCATGCCGGCATTGTCGGGCATGGCATCATCAAGCCGATGTCTGACGCCCCTTCGACCACAGCCCCGCAAGCTGGTGACGCACCCCCCGTGCTGGCCGTATACGGCCATTCGCTGAGCTGGGGCGTGCTCATTGGCAGCGCTGCCGTCTTGCTGTTGCTCATGACCGCCGTGTCGGTGGGCGCGGCCTGGTGGGCCTGGCACCACCTGGCGGCACAGGTCACCCTGACCGAACAGGATGCCGACATCCGCCTGCCCGCCAGCCTGCAGGTGCAGGCGCAGGTGGAGCGCCAGGTCAAGGTCAAGATCGACCAGAGCTTTCCTGTGCGTGTGCCCATCCACCAGTCGCTCAACCTGCCCATCCGCGAGACCCTGCCCGTGCAGGTGACACTTGACACGGTGGTGCCCGTGAACGTGGACGTGCCGGTGCACCAGGTGCTCAAGGTGGACCAGCTCATCCACGTGGACACCCAGGTGCACACCCGGTTCATGGGCATCCCCCTGACCTTGCCCATCCAGGGTGAGGTGCCGGTCAAGGCCGACGTGCCTGTGGACATGGTCATTCCGATTCGACACCAGTTGCCCCTGGCCCTGTCGGCGCCGGCCACGGTCAACCTGGAGGCGCCGCTGCACGCCGACATCGACACGGTGATCGAGACGCGCGTGCCTTTCAAGCAGACCTTGTCGATGCCGGTCACCGCGCCGGTCGACGCCCTCTTGCGCTTCCCGGACCAGCACGTGCACGCCGGGCTGAACCTGATGACGCTGACCGTGCCCTTCCAGGCGGTCCGCATCCTGCCTCGTGTGGATGCGCCTGCGGCAGCATCCGCCGCTGCATCGCTTGCCTCGCCCGCGCCAGCCAGCCATGCCAGCAGCCGCCCCCGCTGAACCACCGGCTGAACACAACAAGGCGATGCCCTGGTGGCGCCGTCCTGTGGGCCTGCGTGGGTTGTTGTGGGTGGGCCTGGCCGTGGCCCTGATATGGGGCAGCGTGCTGGCGGCGGGCGTGTGGTCTTTTTACCGGCACTGGCAGGTGCAGGTGTCCCTGCGCAACCAGCCTGTCGAGCTGCGCCTGCCCGCTGGCTTGCGTGCCATCGCCACGGTGGACGAGCCCATGGTGGTGCCGCTCAAAGTTCACCCGACCATGGATGTGCTGCTGGACCAGCCCATGCAGGCCAGCCTGGACCAGCCCCTGCTGGCGCGGGTCAAGCTGCAGGCCGAGTTGCCCATCGTCACCACGGTGTCGGTGCAGCAAGACATCCCGGTGCAGACCACCTTGCACATGAAGGTGCCGCTGCGCAGCTGGCTGCCGCCGGTGGAGGTGGCGCTGCCCGTGCAGTTCAAGGTGCCGGTGAACTGGCAGCTGCCGGTGCGTGCCCAGGTGCCGCTGCGGCTGGACGTGCTCATCAGTGGCCAGATTCGCCACAAGCTGTCGGTGCCGGTGAAGGCGCACTGGCGCTTGCAGCCCCAGATCGACACGCAGCTGAGCGCCCGCATGGTGGGGCAGACCGTGTTCGCGATGAAGAACGAGGTCCTTCGCTTCCCGGTGGACATCGAGCGGGCCGATCTGCGCCTGCCCTTCAACCTCCAGCTCACGCGGGCCGTCGTGTCACCCTGAAGCTGGTGTCATCTTCGTTCCGTAAAACGACGTGCGTTCTGGTGCGGTGTCGCGACGGTTCGCCCCCCCTGTTCAAGGAGGGTCAAGGCCCTGAGGCGTGCCGCTTGCCACGGATCCGCTGCAAGCGGTGCACATTGGGCTTTCGGACGTGTCCACGGTTGGTTTGCTGCCCGCACAATGCGTGCGAACCGGACGGGTCTGCCCACTGATCTGCGTCAAGCTTGCTTGACGCTCACGTAAACCCCCAAACGTTGACGTGAGCGAGCAGGCATCATTCGGGCAAACCGATGAAGGCTGGGATGAACGTCCGGTGAAGTGGTTTCATCGGTCAGGAGTGGTGGTTTGGTCAACGTGGATGTATTGCGTGAGAGTCAGCTGTCAGACACCGTCATCGATGACGGTGAACTGCTGGACCGCGCCATCGACAGCGGCATCCCCACCCTGATTTTTCCCGGTCGGCTGGAGCGCGAGTTCGTTCACCACTGCGCCGATCACCGCTTGCAGATCATCACCGGCTTTGGTGTGGCGTCTACCGTGCTGATCACGGGCCACCTGATTGCCGACTGGTTCTTGCTGCCCGACGTGTTCATGCTGGCGGTCTGGATGCGCGCCGTCGTGTTTTCCGTGCCTGTGCTGATTGGGCTGTGGGCGTTCCATCAGGTGCGCGTGCCCGTGATCTGGGAATGGCTGGTGGCGGGCACGGGCGTGTATGCGGGCATGGTCATGTCCTACCTGATTTGGCGCTCACGCGAACCGCTGGCCATCACTACCGTGGTGGAGCTCAACCTGATCGTGGCCTATGTGTGTGCCTTTGCACGGTTCTGGCCGGCGGTGATGATGTCCGTGGGCATGCTGTGCCTGCACGCGCTGACCGTGTTGCACGTGCCGGATTTCACGGGCGTGCTGGCAACCAACACCTCGGTGCTGCTGGGTGCCACCGTGGTCTTCTGCCTGTATGCCAATTACAAGCTCGAGCACGACGAGCGCATGGGCTACCTGCTGGACCGGCGCGAACAGATGCTGGACGCGCAGTTGCAGGAAGCGCATGACCTGCTGGCCCGCCAGGCGACCACCGACCCGCTGACCGAAGTGGCCAACCGGCGCTTCTTCGAGTCCTACCTGCAGGATTACTGGCGCCGCGCACTGGAACTGCACCACCCGGTGTCGCTGCTCATGCTCGACATCGACCACTTCAAGCGCTACAACGACCATTACGGCCACCAGGCCGGCGACCGTTGCCTGGTGGCCGTGACCCAGGCTGTGCAGGGTTGCCTGCGCCGCACGGGTGACATGGTGGGCCGCCTGGGCGGAGAAGAGTTTGCCGTGGTCATGCCCGAAGTGAACGAGACGGCGGCGCTGGCCGTGGCCCAGCGTGTGCTGGTGGCCGTGGAGGCGCGCGCCTTGCCGCATGCCACCTCGCCGAGTGCCCGCGTGGTCACCGTCAGCGTGGGCGTGGTCACCTTGTGGCCTTCCGAAGGCCTGGCCACGGGGCCGCAGGCCCTGTTCGCCCAGGCCGACGACGCCTTGTACGAGGCCAAGCGCGGTGGCCGCAACCGCGTGGTCGTCGCCCGCCAGGACATGCAACCATGATCGGCCTTGACGAAAGCCGTGCCCGATGGAGCAGCGCCTGGTTGCGCTGGCGGCCGCCGCGCCTGCATTTCGATGATGCCCAGGAGGCCCGTTTCATCAACATGAACCGCGACAGCCGCGTGGCGCATTTCCTGCGCAGCGGTGTCGTGGCCTTGCTGGTGTACGACTTGTTCCTGCTGTCCGACAAGATGATGGCGCCGGACATGTACGACCAGGCCGTGTGGATACGGCTGGGCCTGTTTTCGCCCTTCGCGCTGGCCCTGCTGTTGATCGGCTGGCGCTTGCCCAAGGTGCTCGCGTTCTTCCCGGCCTGGCTCACGGAAGGGGTGGTGGCCTTGACCGGTGTGCTGGCTGCGGCCACCTTGTGCGTGGTGCTGGTGCAGACCAACAGCCCCTGGAGCGTGATGTACCGCGCAGGGCTCATGCCCATCCTCATTTACGGCAACGTGGTGCAGCGTTTCCGCTTCCGCCTGGCCGTGGTGTTCACGCTGTTCGTGCTGGCGGTGTACGCCTTGAGCGTGGTGGCCGTGATCGGCAGGACCAGGCCCTTCCCGGAGCTGGAAATCCCCATGGCCTTGCTGATTTTCATCATGGCCTGCCATTCGCTGATGATCAACTTCCGGCTGGAGCTGGAAGAGCGGCGGCGCTTCTCCCGCACGGAGCGCGCCAAGGTGCTGCGTGACCAGTTGCGGGCGTCCCAGTCGCAGCTGACCGAGCAGTCTCGCCAGGACGTCCTCACCGGGCTGCCCAACCGCCGCTCCTTTGACGACGCCATGGCCCAGCAGTGGCAGCAGCACCGGCAGACCCAGCGTGCGCTGGCCTTTGCGGTGATCGACGTGGACCATTTCAAGGCCTACAACGACCGCTACGGCCACCTGGCAGGTGACCAGTGCCTCAAGCTGGTGGCACAGGCGCTGAAGGAGTGCGCCTCGGCCCAGGGCGGCTTCACGGCCCGCTGGGGCGGCGAAGAATTTGTGGTGTTGTGGCCCGACATGGACGTGCCCCGTGCACGCCGCTGCGCCGACGAACTGGTGAACGCCGTGCGTCAGCTGGGCTTGCGGCATGAAGCCTCGACCACGGGTGACTGTGTGACGGCCAGCCTGGGTGTGGCCCTGGCCCACCCTGCCGCGCCTGACCTGCGCTTCGAGGCGGTGCTGGCCACGGCCGATGCCGCGCTCTACCGCGCCAAGCAGGCCGGACGCAACCGGGTCGAGTTCGACCACATGGGCTGAAGGGCTGCGGGGTGGCCCCAGTCAGCGGGCCTTGAGCACCTTCAAGGCTTCGATCGTCCAGTTCAGCCATGACTCCTCGTACATGATGCCGGTCTGAAGGATGAGCCGCTGGATGCGGCCTTCGCGGCTCAGGCGTTTGCCCGCCGGGAAGTCGCGCGCCTCGATGGCACGGTAGGCCGCCAGCTTGCCGGCGTGCAGCGTCTGCCTGCTTTGCAGCTCGTCGTCCAGCCCCAGGGGGCCGATGGCCGCATCGGCACGCATGCGCACCATGAGGTCATCGCGCAGGTCGGGTGGTGGCGACGGCTCACGGGCCCAGCGGGTCAGTTCGGTCTGGCCATCGGGCAGCACGCGGTAGAGCTTCTTGCGGGTCTTGCCACCATCGGGGGCGGCCTCCGAGGCGATCCAGCCGGCTTCTTCCATGCGCGACAGTTCGCGGTAGATCTGCTGGTGGGAGGCGTGCCAGAAGTAGCCAATGGACTTGTCGAAGCGCCGGGCCAGGTCATAGCCGGATGAGGGCTTTTCGATCAGGGAGGTGAGCAGGGCGTGCGACAGGGCCATGTCGCCGAGTCTAAGACAGCCACCATGGCGACGGGCCTTCGGCTTCGCGTTTAACTATGCAACCAGTTGCATAGTTGCTGAAATTGACCTACAGTGATCGACATCCGAGACCACGCTGAGGCACCCATGTCCGTTGCTTACCCCCACCTCCTGGCCCCGCTTGATCTGGGCTTCACCACCTTGCGCAACCGCGTGCTGATGGGCTCCATGCACGTGGGCCTGGAAGAGGCCCCGGACGGCTTCAATCGCATGGCGGCGTTCTATGCGGAGCGCGCGCGCGGCGGCGTGGGCCTGATCGTGACCGGCGGCATCGCCCCCAACGACGACGGCCCGGTGGCCATGGGTGCTGCGCGCATGGCCACGCCAGAAGAGGCCGAGCACCACAAGGTGGTGACGCAGGCCGTGCACGAGGCGGGCGGCAAGATCGCCATGCAGATCCTGCATGCTGGCCGCTACGCCTACCACCCCAAGCTGGTGGCCCCCAGCCCCGTCCGCGCGCCCATCTCGCCCATGCCTCCGCGCGAGTTGAGCACCGCAGAAGTGGACCAGACCATCAACGACTTCGCCCGCTGCGCGCAGCTGGCCCAGAGTGCTGGCTACGATGGCGTCGAGGTCATGGGTTCCGAGGGCTACCTGATCAACGAGTTCATCGCCGCGCGCACCAACCTGCGCACCGACGAATGGGGCGGCAGCTACGCCAATCGCATGCGCTTCCCGGTGGAGATCGTGCGCCGCACCCGTGCCGCCGTGGGCCCCAACTTCATCATCATCTACCGCTTGTCGATGCTGGACCTGGTTGAAGGTGGCTCCACCTTCGACGAGGTGGTGGAACTGGCCCAGGCCGTCGAGGCCGCTGGTGCCACGATCATCAACACCGGCATCGGCTGGCACGAGGCCCGCATCCCGACGATTGCCACCAGCGTGCCGCGCGCGGCCTTCGCCTGGGTCACACAAAAGCTCAAGGGCAAGGTGGGTGTGCCTTTGATCACCACCAACCGCATCAACACGCCCGAAGTGGCCGAACAGGTGCTGGCCGATGGCTGCGCCGACATGGTGTCCATGGCCCGCCCCATGCTGGCTGACGCCTTCTTCGTGGCCAAGGCCGCTGCCGGCAAGGCCGACGAGATCAACACCTGCATCGGTTGCAACCAGGCCTGCCTGGACCACACCTTCGCCGGCAAGATCACCTCCTGCCTGGTCAACCCGCGTGCCTGCCACGAGACCTTGCTGACCATCACACCCACCACCGCCAAAAAGCGCGTTGCCGTGGTGGGTGCGGGCCCGGCCGGCCTGGCCTTTGCCACCACCGCCGCCGAGCGCGGCCACAGCGTCACCTTGTTCGATGCGGCTGCAGAGATCGGCGGGCAGTTCAACATCGCCAAGCAGATCCCTGGCAAGGAAGAGTTCTACGAGACGCTGCGCTACTTTGGCAAGCAGATCCAGCTCACGGGCGTGGACCTGAAGCTCAACACCCGCGTGGGTGCCGATGACCTGATCCAGGGTGGCTTCGACGAGGTGGTGCTGGCCACCGGCGTGGCGCCGCGCACCCCGGACATCCCGGGCGTGGACCACCCCAAGGTGCTGACCTACCTCGATGTGCTGCGCGACAAGAAGCCCGTGGGCAAGACCGTGGCCGTGATCGGCGCCGGTGGCATTGGCTTTGACGTGTCCGAGTACCTGCTGCACGAAGGCAGCAGCCCCAGCGTGGACGCCCCCAAGTTCTACGCCGAGTGGGGCATCGACACCACCTACGCACAGGCCGGCGGCATCAAGGCCCCGCACCTGGAGCAGGCCCCGCGCCAGGTTTACCTGCTGCAGCGCAAGGCCAGCAAGGTGGGCGATGGCCTGGGCAAGACCACGGGCTGGATCCACCGCGCGTCGCTGAAGAACCGCAACGTGGAGATGATCTCCGGCGCTGCCTATGACCGCATCGACGACCTGGGCCTGCACATCACGGTGGGTGGCAAGCAGATGACCCTGCCCGTGGACAACGTCGTGATCTGCGCTGGGCAAGACCCCCTGCGCGCATTGCAGTCTGGCCTGGAGGCCGCTGGCGTGAAGGTGAGCCTGATTGGTGGCGCCGACGTGGCCGCTGAGCTGGACGCCAAGCGCGCCATCAAGCAAGGCACTGAACTTGCTGCCGCCATCTGACACCAGACCAGGACCGCACCATGATCGAAGCGTTTGAGACCATCCCCAAGCTGGAGACGATCAGCCTGTCTCTGGTCGGCAAGGTGGCCACCGTCACCCTCAACCGCCCTGACAAGGCCAACGCCATGAACTGGGCGATGTGGCAGGACATCCGCAGCGCCATGCAGTGGGCCGACCGCACGCCACATGTGCGTGCGGTGGTGCTGCAAGGCGATGGCAAGCACTTCACCTCAGGCATCGACCTGACGATGATGATGGGCCTGCAGGCCCAGATCAAGGACGACTGCGACGGGCGCTCGCGCGAGAAGCTGCGCCAGCTCATCCTGGAGCTGCAAGACACCCTGAGCAGCATCGAGCGCTGCCGCAAGCCCGTGCTGGCCGCCATCCACGGCGGCTGCGTGGGCGGTGGGGTCGACCTGATCTGCTGCACCGACATGCGCTACGCCAGCGCCGACGCCTACTTCACCATCAAGGAAATCGACATCGGCATGGTGGCCGATGTGGGCACCTTGCAGCGCCTGCCCAAGCTGATTGGCAACCAGGGGCTGGTGCGTGAAATGGCCTTCACCGGCCGCAAGGTGGGTGCCGAGGAGGCCCAGCGCATCGGCCTGGTCAACCAGGTGTTCGACACGCGCGAGGCGCTTTATGTGGGCGTGCACGAGCTGGCTCAGACGATCGCGACCAAGTCGCCGCTGTCCATCCGGGGCACCAAGGAGATGCTGAACTACAGCCGCGATCACTCGGTGGCCGACGGGCTCAACCACATCGCCACCTGGAACGCGGCCATGCTGATGTCGCAAGACCTGATGGGCGCCATGATGGCCTCGATGGCCAAGCAGGCGCCAGAGTTCAAGGACTGAGCTTGTCCGTGCTTTCTGCACGGTCGGTCCGGTCTGCCTCTTGCCGCAGGGCCAGGGGCGTCAGCCCCGTCCAGCGCTTGACGGCGCGGTGCATGGAGCTGGGCTCGGCGTAGGCGGCGCGCTGCGCCACCTCGTGCAGGGGCAGCGGCGTGTGGCGCAACTCGTGCAGCACCTGCTCGCGGCGCACCTGCTCCAGCAGTTCCTTGAAGTTCAGGCCCTGTTCGGCCAGGCGGCGCTGCACCTGGCGCGCGCTCAGGCCCAGGGCGTCCTCGAGGTCAGGCGCCAGCGAGTCCAAGGTGGGCAAGGTGCCGGCTTGCAGGTTGCGGCACATGTGCTCGCGCAGCACGCCCACCAGCGGCGTCGGGTCTTGCTGCAGCTGTGCCCATTGCTGGTCGATGGCGGCGCTCATCAGCCGGTGCACGGTGGCGTCGGCATGGGGGTTGGGCAAGGTCAGCCAGTCAAAAGGCACGCGCTCGCCGGCCTGGGGGGCATCGAAGGCCACCGGACCACCGATGTAGTTCAACAAGGGTGCCGGGTTGGCCGGGGCGGCGCAGGGCAGCCAGGTCTGCACGGGGCTCAGCGGCCGGCCGGCCACCCAGCGGGCAAAGGCCAGGCGCGAGACCATCATGAACACCCACAGCTGGGTGTCGCGCGGCAAGGGGGAGATGGTCTCCAGGCGGCTTTCCAGGAAGGCGCCCTTGCGCACGTGGCGGGCCTGCACGGCGGTGCACACCAGGGACTGCAGGCGCTCGAACAGGGCCAGGCCGTCTTGCAGGTCGCCGCAGCTGATGAGCGCGTAGCCCAGGCTGCCCATGTTGGCGGGGCGCACCTGCTGCCCCACGCTCAGGCCGATGTCCGGGTCGCGGCACAGGCGGCCGGCCAGGTGCAGGGCGGCCACCAGTTGATCGGCGCTGACCCAGCCCTCCTGCACGTCATCGCCTCGGGGCAGGCCCAGTGCGTCCAGCACGGCCTGGTGGTCCAGGTCCTGGGCTTTGACGTGGTCCACCACCAGGCGCGCCACGCGCACATGGAAGCCAGGGTTGGGGTGAGGCGACGAGGGGGAGGACATCAGGTGCAGATGTTAGGGCAGGCTGGGGCCGGTGCGTGCCGACCATGTGCCGGCGTGTGCGGACAATGACAGCCTTCGTCGGACAGGCGACAGTGCGCAGATGCCCCAAACAGCCACCGACGTCGCCAACCCGGCCGATGCCCCGCCCACCACCCGCAGCCTGCGCGACCTGCCCGGGCCCCGCCCCTGGCCCCTGGTGGGCAACGCCTTGCAGGTGCGGCTGTCGCGCCTGCACCTCGACATGGAAGACTGGGTGCGCCAGTACGGGCCCGTGATGCGCGTGCAGCTGGGTGGCATCCCCATCCTGGTGGTGTCCGACCATGAGCTGTTCCACACCTTGCTGCGCGACCGGCCAGAACAGTTTGGCCGGCCTTCTCGCATGGCCGAAGTGATGCTGGAAATGGGCATGCCCCCGGGGGTGTTCGTGGCCGAAGGCGAGCAGTGGGCGCGGCAACGCCGCATGGTGATGGCCAGCTTCGCGCCGGCCCGCGTGCGCAGCTACTTCCCGGCCTTGCTGGGTGTGACCCAGCGCCTGCGCCAGCGCTGGCAACCCGCCGCTGCAGCCGGGCACGACATCGACCTGCAGGCCGACCTGATGCGTTTCACCGTGGACGCCGTGGCCGGGCTGGCCTTTGGCGTGGAGGTGGACACCTTGTCATCAGATGGCGACGTGATCCAGCGCCACCTGGACCAGATCTTCCCCACCATCTGGCGGCGCGCCCAGGCCCTGGTGCCTTACTGGCGCTACCTCAAGCTGCCGCGCGACCGCGCGCTGGACCGCAGCGTCCAGGCCGTCAACGTGGCCATCGCCGGCTTCATGGCCGAGGCCCGCGAGCGCCTGCAAGACCCTGCCCGCCGCGCCGCGCCGCCCAACCTGCTGGAGGCCATGCTGGTGGCCGCCGACGAGCCCGGCAGCGGCGTCAGCGATGGCGACGTGGCGGGCAATGTGTTCACGATGCTGCTGGCCGGCGAAGACACGACGGCCACGAGCCTGTCCTGGCTGATCCACTTGCTGTGGGGCAACCCGGCCTGCCTGGCCCAGGCCCGCGCGGAGGTCGACCGCGTGATGCCCGCCGAGTTGAGCGACTGGACGAGTGATCACCTGTCGCAGCTGGATTTCATGGAGGCCTGCATCCACGAGAGCATGCGCCTCAAGCCCGTCGGGCCCTTCAACGTGGTCGAAGCCTTGAGCGACACCGAAGTGGCGGACGTGCGCATCCGCAAGGGCACGCCGGTGCTGCTGGTGATGCGCCACGATTGCCTGCAGGAGCGCTACTTCGCGCACGCGCGGCAGTTCAAGCCCGAACGCTGGCTGGCCGGTGCCGAGGCCTCGGCGCAGCATGGCCTCAAGCGCGTGTCCCTGCCTTTTGGCGCGGGCCCGCGCATCTGCCCAGGCCGCTACCTGGCGCTGATGGAAATCAAGCTGGCCCTGGCCATGCTGCTGCAGCACTTCGACATCACTGCCGTGGGTCGCCCCGACGGGCAGGCACCGCCCGAGCACATGGCCCTGACCATGGTGCCGCTGGGCCTGCACATGAGGCTCAAGCCCAGGCAGCCATGGTGACCGTGCCCGCCTTCACAGCATGACCTGCGTGCCCAATTCCACCACCTGGTTGGCAGGCAGGCGGTAGTAGGTGGCGGCGCCTTCGGCCTGCCGCGTCATCCAACTGTACAGGGCGCAACGCCAGGCCGGCAAGGCGCCTGGCCCATCGACGATGGTGGAGCGGGCCACGAAGAAGGTGGTGGCCATCGGCTCCAGCATCAATCCGGGGTGATTCAGCAGCGCCAGGGCCCGCGGGATGTCGGGCTCTTCGCGGAAGCCGAAGTGCAGGTTCACATCGAACAGGCCGCGCCCCAGGTCACGACAGCTCAGGCGTTCGGCATCGCGCACATAGGGCACGTTGTCGTTCATCACGTGCAGGAACACGGTCTGTTCGTGCATCACCTTGAAGTGCTTGAGGTTGTGGAAGAGCGCGCTGGGGACGATGCTGGGGTCGGACGTGAGGTACACGGCGGTGCCGAAGACGCGGGGTACATCCGGCATGGGGCTGCTGATGAAATCGTCCATGGGGATGTCGATCTGGCGGCGCTGGTCGGCGACCATGCCGCTGCCTTCTTTCCATGTGGTCAGCATCAGGAAGATGAGGCCGCCCAGGCTCAGCGGGAACCAGCCGCCTTCGCCCAGCTTACTGAGGTTGGAGGCAAAGAAGCCCAGTTCCAGCAGGGTGAACACGCCCAGGACGATCAGCGTGGGGCGGCGCAGCGTGCGGGCCTGGATGCGCGTCACGAAGGCCGTCAGCAGCGTGGTGATGATCATGGTGCCCGACACCGCAATGCCGTAGGCCGCTGCCAGGGCACCGCTGGACTTGAAGGACAACACCAGGGCGATCACGGCCAGCAGCATCATCCAGTTGACCGAGGGCACGTAGATCTGGCCGCGCTCCACATCGGAGGTGTGCAGGATGCGCACGCGAGGCAGGTAGCCCAGCCGGCTGGCCTGCAAGGTCATCGAGTAGGCCCCCGAGATGGTGGCCTGAGATGCGATCACGGTGGCGGCCGTGGCCAGCACCACCAGGGGGATCAGCAGCATGGGCGGCGCCATCAGGAAGAAGGGGTTCTCGGCGGCCTCCGGGTGCATCAGCACCAGGGCACCCTGGCCGTAGTAGTTGAGCATCAGGCAGGGGAAGACCAGCGCGAACCAGCCCAGGCGCACCGCCTTGCTGCCGAAGTGGCCCATGTCGGCATACAGGGCCTCGCCACCGGTGAGCGCCAGGAACACAGCCGACAGCAGCACGAAGGCCTTGCTCGGGTGGTCCACGGTGAATTGCCAGGCCAGCAGCGGGTTGAGCGCGGCCAGCACCTGCGGGTGTTGCACGATGCTCCACAGGCCCAGTGCGCCCAGGCAGGCGAACCACACGACGGTGACCGGCCCGAACAGGCGGCCCACGCTGCCCGTGCCGTGCTTCTGGATCAGGAACAGGCCGATGAGGATGCCGATGGTGATGGGCTCGATGAAGTGCTCGAAGCGGGGCGTGGCCACGCTGATGCCCTCTACGGCAGACAGCACCGAGATGGCCGGTGTGATGATGGCATCGCCGTAGAAAAGGGCCGCAGCGAAGACGCCCGCACTCACCACCAGCAGGGAGCGGCGTGGTGCGTCGTGCGTGAGCCGGTGGGCCAGGGCGGTCAAGGCCAGCACGCCGCCTTCACCCTCGTTGTCGTACTTGAGCACGATCCACACGTACTTGACCGACACGATGGCCATCACCGCCCAGAAGAGCGCAGACAGCGTGGCCAGCACGTTCTCGGGGCTCACGGCCAGGCCGTGCGGCCCGTTGAAGGCCTCCTTGAATGCGTACAGCGGGCTGGTGCCGATGTCGCCAAACACGATGCCCAGCGCCGCGACGGTCAGGGCGCCCAGGGTAGAGCTGTGGTGGCCAGGCGCTGCCGTGGTGCCGGCTGAAACGTCGGCGGTGGCCTTCGGTGTGCCTTGCAATGATGCGGACATGTTGGCTTGTGAGGTGAGGGGTGAATCGGAGGCGAGGCGGGGCCGATGTCAGGGCGCTTGCAATTGAAATCGGTAGCCTACGCCAATCTCGGTCAGCAAATGCCTGGGTTGGGCCGGGTCCACTTCCAGCTTTTGCCGCAAATGGCCCACGTAGATGCGCAGGTAATGGCTGCTGTCGACGTGGCTGGGCCCCCAGACCTCGCGCAGGAGGTGACGGTGGGTGAGCACCTTGCCCGGATGGGCAGCCATGGCGCACAGCAGGCGGTACTCGATGGGCGTGAGGCGCAGGTCTTCACCATTGCGACGCACCAGCCGGTGAGGGAAGTCCAGCTCGATCTGTCCGAAGCGCAGCACCGGCGCTTCGGCGGCCGTGCCCAGGCGTGCGCGGCGCAGCATGGCCCGCACGCGGGCCAGCAGCTCGCCCACCGCAAAGGGCTTGGTGAGGTAGTCGTCTGCGCCAGCGTCCAGCACCTGGATCTTGTCTTGCTCTTGCGCACGGGCCGACAACACCAGCACGGGCATGGTGCTCCATGTCCGCAGCTCGGAGACAAATTGCAGGCCGTCGCCGTCGGGCAGGCCCAGGTCCAGGATCACCAGGTCCGGCTTGCGGGTGCCCGCGTCGATCAGGCCCTGGCGCAGCGTGTCGCTCTCGGCCACGCGGCACGGCTCGCCCTCCAGCGCGGCGCGCACGAAGCGCCGGATGTGCGGATCGTCTTCAACCAGCAGCACCAGGGGCAATGAGGCGTTGGGGTCAGGCATCTGCTTCGGTCTCGATGCCCGGTGGGGTGCCCAGCGGCAAGGTGAACGTGATGCGGGCGCCCCCTTCGGCAGGGTTGTCTGCGCGGATGCGGCCACCGTGGGCTTCAACGATGGCGCGGCAGATGGACAAGCCCAGCCCCATGCCAGGCGTGGTGGATTCTGGTTCGCCACGCTCGAACACATCGAACACCTGCTGCAGCTTGTGGGCCGGGAAGCCGGGGCCACCGTTGCGCACGCTGATGCGCAGCTGCTGCCCTTGCACCGCCACGTCCACCTGGATGGGGCCGGGCGGGCTGTACTTGGCAGCGTTTTCCAGCAGGTTGCCAAACACGCGCTCCATGAGCACCGCATCGATGTTCACCAGAGGCTGGCCTACAGGCAGTTGCACGTGCACCGGGTGAGCGTCCAGCGCCTGGCCCAGCAGCTGGATGCTGGCGCCGATCACCTCTTCAATGGGTTGCCACTCCTGGCGCAGCTTCACGCGGCCACCCTCGCCATCTTGTTGGCTGTGCAGGCGTGCCATGTCCAGCAGGTTGCTGACCATGTGGTGCAGCCGCAAGGCCTGGTCGCGCATGGCGCCCACCAGCTCGCGTGCAGCTTGGGGTAGGGCATTGGGCATGAGCGACAGGGCGTCGGCACTGCCCACGAGGGACGTCAGCGGGGTGCGCACGTCGTGCGACAAGGCCGTGAGGATGGAGCCGCGCAAGCGCTCGTCGTTCATCTCCAGCTGGGTGCGGTGGGCCACGTCCACAAAGTGCAGGCGCTCAAGAGACGTGGCGACCAGGGTGGACAGGGTCTCCAGCATCGGCGCTTGCGCAGGCGCCATCCAGTCGTTGTGGGCCGCCTGGGGGCGCAGGATCAGCACCCCGCGCGAGCGCGTGGAGCCCGCCAGTGGCAGCAGCACATGGCCACGGGCATCTTCGTCGGTGAGGCGCCCGATGTGGCCTGGCCACTGGCGGTGCATGGCCTGCGCCACCTGCAGCACAGAAGATGACAGGCGCAACTCGGGTGGGGTGTCGGTGCCCGGGTACACGGCGGCAGGCACGGCGAGGGCATGGCCCAGGCGGTCTGCGGGCAGCAGCAGCCAGCAGCGCGCGCCCACCTGGGTCTGGGCAAAGTTGTCCAGCGCTTCCTGCGCTTGTTCGAGTGTCATGGCGCCAGCCAGTCGGCGGGCCAGGTCGTAGAGGGCGCGTGACCGCCGGGCTTGGGCCTGGGCATCGGCCGCGCGCTGTCCCAGGCCGTGGGTGAGCTGGCCAATGGTCAGCGCCACCGTCAGCATCACCAGCAGGGTGACCAGGTACTGGGGGTGGCCCACCGCGAAAGACCAGCGCGGCGGCACGTGCACGAAGTCGAACAGGGCCACGCACACCACGGCGCTCAGCAGGGCCGGGCCGCGTCCCAGCCGGGTGGCCACCAGGACGACAGCCAGCAGGTCGAGCATGACGATGTTGGCCAGGTCCAGCCGGTCGTGCAAGGGCAGCGTCACGAGGGTGACCCCGACGCTGGCGGCCAGCGCCCAAAGGTGACGCCCTGGGGTGGAAGCGGTGGCGGTGACAGGGGCAGGCACGGACAAGGCGGTGGGGCTGTGACATGGAAATTCTGACACCCGCCGCGTAAAAAGCGCGTAAAGCCTGTGCGCCTCGGTGCCACGGGCCCCAAGGGACCTCGAGGGCTGGGTGTCAGGCCGGGTGCATCAGGGCCGGGAGCTCGCCTGGCTCTGTGGCGTCGCCAGCCGTCCTGGGGAACACGGCCTTCAGCTCGGCATGGTTCAGGTCGAAGGTGGCGCGCAGCACCTGGCCCACCACATCGCGGAAGTCGGTGGTGATGGCCAGGTCGCGGCCCTCGAACAGCTGGTGCGGGGCCAGGCCGGGCCAGCGGCCATGCACGCGCCCGCCCTGGACCCGACCACCCAGCAGCCACATCACGTTGCCGTGGCCATGGTCGGTGCCGCCGTTGCCGTTTTCGTGCACGGTGCGGCCAAACTCGGACAGCACAACGATGGTGGTCTGTCCCAGCACCGGCCCCAGCCCCTTGGCCAAGGCATCCAGGCCTTGGGCCAGGGGGCTCAGGCGCCTGGCCAGTTGCCCCTGAGCGCCGCCCTGGTTGATGTGGGTGTCCCAGCCGCCCAGGGCCACGAAGGCCAGTTGGGCTGCGGGTTCGCGGCGCATCAGCTGGGCCAGCCTGGCGGCGTCCTGGGCAAAGCCCTGCGGCAGCGGTGCACCCTGGTTGGCCGCCTGCATCTCTGCGTCCAGGCTGGTCTGGTCCAGGTCGGCCAGCAAGGTGCGGTGGTTGGTTTGGGCCGTGCGGTAGGCCTGGCTGAGGGCGTCCTGGCCGTCGTACAGGCGTGAGAAGGCTTCGGCCACGCGGGGGCGGTCCATGGCCGTCGGTTTGCCGGCCTGCTTGCCTTGAGGCAGGGTGGACACGGCCTGCGGCCCCCGCAGGATGCGCGTGGGCGCGACGCCCAGTTGCCAGGCCAGGGTGGCCACGTTGGCTGAAGGCGTGGCCGATGGGGCGCCGCCTGCGCGCATGGCCAGGATGCCCGCCAGGCGGTTGAGCCAGCCGTCGCCTTGGCCATGGTGGCCTGGGGTGCCGGACTCGATGTCGTCTTGCGCATCGAAGTGAGACCGCGACGAAGCCGGTGAGCCGCAGGCGTGAACGAAGCCCAGCTGGCCTTGCTGCCACCAGGGCATCAGCGGGGACAGGGCGGGGTGCAGGCCAAAGCGCTCGTCCAGGGCCAGCACACCATCTGCCTGGCCAGGCGAGGCCAGCGCCAGCGAGGGGCGGGCGCTTCGGTACGCCGCGTCGGCATGGGGCACGACGACGTGCAGGCCGTCCACGGCCCCCCGCAACAAGACCACCACCAGGCGAGGCGGTGTGGCCTCTTGTGGCGCGGCCCAGCCCAGGGTCCAGGGGCTGCTCAGGCCAGCGGCTGCGGCAGCAAGGAAGTGACGGCGTTGCATGGCGATGGGGCTCTAATGGGTGGTGTGGTCAATGGCGCATGAAATCCGGGCTGCCCAGGATGAGCCCCACTTGCAAGGGCGTGGCCGCTTGCTGAACCAGGGCCCAGGTGCGCGGCGACAGGCCGGGGCCCAGGGTGCTGGCCAGGGACGCCGGGGTGGGCTCTGTGTTGCCTGCCATGGCGGCCAGGTTTCGACCGGCGCCCAGGGTGACGGCCAGGTTGATGCGGCGGGCCAGTCCTTCGGGGTTCAGCCAGGCCGCTTCGGTGTCGGGCCAGCCATCTGGCGTGAGGCAGCCGTACAAGGGCATGCCCAGCTGCTGGAAGGCGCGCAGGGCGGGTTGCACGTCGCCCAGGTCAGCACCGGTGGCCCGCAGCGCCGACAAGACGTACCGCTGTGGGCTTTTGAACTTCTGGCCCTGGGCCTGGCGGAAGGCGGGGCTGTCGAACAAGGTGCCCAGCACGGCGCGGATGTCGCCATCGGTCTGGGTGAAGCGCTGGGCCAGCGACTGGACGAGCTCGGGCGGGGGCTGGTCGCTCACGAAATGCCGCGCCAGTTTGAAGGCGATGTGCCTGGCGGTGGCAGGGTGGCGGGCCAGCACGTCCAACGCCCACTCGCCTTCCGCCTCGCCCTGGTCGTGCACAGTCTGGCCCAGCCACTGCTTGTCGCCGTGGTCGTGGCGGCGGGCATCGAAGGCCTCCACTTCGTTGCGGCCGCGTGCCCCTGGCTTGCGCAGCGTCCAGCCAGTGAAGATGCGCGCCAGCTCGGTCACGTCCATCTGCGTGTAGCCGCCGTCCACACCCAGGGTGTGCAACTCCATGAGCTCGCGCGCGTAGTTCTCGTTGAGGCCGCTGGCCTTGCCTTTGGCGGCGCGCACCTCTGCACCGGGCGCGGCAGACAGCCAGTTGTCCAGGTAAAACAACATGGCGGGGTGGTGTGCCGTGGCGCCGAGCAGGTCTCGGAACCGTCCCAGGGCATGCGGCCGGATGGCTTGCGCCTCAAAGGCCCCCGCCCAGGCCTTGTCCAGGCCCTTGCCCTGGTACACATTGAAGTGGTTGAACCAGAAGTCCGTCATCACCTCTTCCAGCTGCCGCGGGCTCTGGGTGGCCCGCCACAGGCGCGCGGATGCCGCGTCCAGCATCAGGCGCTTGGCGCCGGGGAGCTCGTCTGGCTTGGCCTCTGTGGCCTGCGCCTGCCCCTGGCGCAGCAACTGTGCGCGCTCGGCCAGGCTCATGCCGGCGGTGCTCAGGCCGTCCAGCCGGGCTTGCAGGCTGGCGGGCAGGGGCAGCCGCTCCGGGTGGAGCTGCTCGTCGATGTAGGCGTCGGCACCCATGGCCATGACGCGCTGCAGCTCACCTGGCGCGGGTCCGAAGCTCAGGCGTTGCAACAGGTGCAAGGCTTCGGGGGCGCTGCTGGGGGCCGCACACAAGGGCGCGGCCAGCAACAGGCCACCCAGCATGGCCAGCAGGGGCATCGCCCATGGGCGTGAAGACAGACGCATGAGGCCCTCTGCGGCAAGGTGGATGCAGTGTCAACGCTGGGTGGGCACCCAGGGTTGACAGGGCCATGTCACCTGGCGGTGGCACACTGGACCGAACATGAACCTCCAACACCTGCGCAACCTGGTGGCCCGCTTCCTGCGGGCCCACAACATGGCACGGCATTTCCGCAGCCTGCAGGTGTGGGAAAACCTCTGGCAGGGCGATGTGGTGCCCAGCATGCCCCAGGGGGTGTCTGACGCCTTGGGCCAGGCTGCGCGGCAGGACTGGCCGGCCTTGTGGGCGGCATTGGCCTCATCCCCCGAAGGCCTCGCAGACGAGCAGGTGCCTGGCTTGCGTGCACAGTGGGGCGAGAACGCCGTCGCGCCTGAGGGCCGTCAGCCCTGGTGGCGCCACCTGCTGGCCTGCTACGCCAACCCTTTCAACCTGCTGTTGTCGGTGCTGGCCGGCGTGTCGGAGGCCACAGGTGACGACCGTGCCATGTGGGTCATCCTGATCATGGTGCTCTTGTCGACGCTGGTGCGCTTCGTTCAGGAGACGCGGTCCAGCCGCGCGGCCGATGCACTGAAGGCCATGGTCAGCAACCAGGCATCGGTGTTGCGCCGGGTGGGCGGGCAGGCCACCACCCTCGACTTGCCCATGCGGGCCCTGGTGCCCGGTGACGTGGTGCACCTGGCCGCCGGTGACATGGTGCCGGCAGACGTCCGCCTCATCCAGGCCAAGGACCTGTTCCTGAGCCAGTCGGCCATGACCGGCGAAGCCCTGCCCATCGAAAAACACGCCCTGGTTTCGCCGCCCGGTGTCAGCGCGCTGGAAGTCGACAACCTCGTGTTCATGGGCACCAACGTCACCAGTGGCACGGGCCTGGCAGTGGTGCTGGCCACCGGCGTGCACACTTACTTTGGCCAGCTGGCGCACCGCGTGAGCTCGGAGGACACGCGCACCACGGCCTTCCAGGCGGGCATCAACAAGGTGAGCTGGTTGCTGATCCGCTTCATGCTGGTCATGGTGCCCCTGGTGTTGCTGCTCAATGGCCTGATCAAAGGCGACTGGGTGGAGGCCTTGCTGTTCGCCCTGTCGATCGCCGTCGGCCTCACGCCCGAGATGCTGCCCATGATCGTCACGTCGACCCTGGCCAAGGGCGCCGTGGCGATGTCGCACAAGCAGGTGATCGTCAAGCGCCTGGACGCCATCCAGAACTTTGGTGCCATGGACGTGTTGTGCACCGACAAGACGGGCACCCTCACGCAGGACAAGATCTGCCTGGAGCGCTACACCGATGCCTATGGCCATGACGACCCTCAGGTGCTCAGCCTGGCCTACCTCAACAGCCACTTTCAGACCGGCTTGAAGAACCTGCTGGACGTGGCCGTGCTGGACAACGCTGCCCTGCACAAGGAGCTCGACGTCTCCACCCACTACCGCAAGGTCGACGAGATCCCGTTTGACTTCCAGCGGCGGCGCATGTCGGTGGTGGTGTGCGAGCGCGAAGACCACCATGAGTTGATCTGCAAGGGCGCCATCGAAGAGGTGCTGCAGGTGTGCACGCATGTGCGCGAAGGGCAGCTTGACCAGCCGCTGGACGCCGAGCGCCTGGCGCGCATCCAGGCCGCTGCCGCGTGGTTCAACGACCTGGGCTTGCGGGTGGTGTCGGTGGCCATGAAGGAAGAGCCGCCCGAGGCGCGTGCCTACAGCGTGGCCGATGAAGCCGGCCTGGTGCTGGTGGGCTACATCGCCTTCCTGGACCCGCCCAAGGAGTCGACGGCACCGGCGCTGGCGGCGCTGCAGGCCCATGGCGTGACCGTGAAGATCCTCACCGGTGACAACGAGCGCGTGACCGCCAAGGTCTGCCACGACGTGGGCTTGTCGCCGCAAGGCATCTTGCTGGGCGGCCAGATCGCGAAGATGGACGATGCCGCACTGGCCGAGGCCGTGAAGCACACCCAGGTCTTTGCCAAGCTCAGCCCGGATCAGAAAGAGCGCATCGTCATGGCGCTGCAGTCGCAAGGCCACGTGGTGGGCTACATGGGCGATGGCATCAACGATGCGCCGGCGCTGCGCCGTGCCGACATCGGCATCTCGGTGGACTCTGCCGTGGACATCGCCAAGGAGGCCGCCGACATCATCTTGCTGGAGAAGTCCCTGATGGTGCTGCAAGAGGGCGTGGTGGAAGGGCGCCGGGTGTTCGCCAACATGGTGAAGTACATCAAGATGACGGCCAGCTCCAACTTCGGCAACGTGCTGTCGGTGCTGCTGGCCAGCGCCGTGCTGCCCTTCCTGCCCATGTTGCCCATGCAGCTGCTTGTGCAGAACCTGCTCTATGACTTCTCGCAGACGGCCATCCCTTTTGACCGCGTGGACGCCGATCAGCTGGTGAAGCCACAGGCCTGGGCCGCGGCCGACATCGGGCGCTTCATGGTCTGGTTCGGGCCCGTGAGTTCGGTGTTTGATGTGGCCACCTTCGCCTTCATGTGGTGGGGCCTGGGCTGGCAAGGCGCCCCGCACATCGGCTCCTTCCAGACGGGATGGTTCGTCGAAGGCCTGTTGTCTCAGGTGCTCATCGTGCACCTCATCCGCACGCGCTTGCTGCCCTTTGTGCAAAGCCGCGCCGCGCCGGCCCTGACCTTCACCACGATGGCGGTGGCGGTGCTGGGCCTGCTGCTGGCGCAAGGCCCCTGGTCTGCGGCCTTTCACATGCAGGCCTTGCCCTGGGCCTACTTTGCCGGCCTGGCGGCGTTGCTGGCGGGCTATGTCGCGCTGGCCCAGGTGGTCAAGACGCGCTTCGCGGCCCGGCACGGCTGGACGTGAAAGTCCTCCTCTTGCCAGGCATCAAGGCGCCGGCAAGGCTTTCAGGGTGTCCATCAACACCTGCCGATACAGCGTGAAGTTCTGGATGTCGTTGTGGCCGGCGCCGGGCACCGCCACGAAGCGGGCCGAAGGGTAGAGCGCCTGCAGGTCGCGCCCATGGGCAATGGGGATGAGGGCGTCCATGTCGCCATGGAAGATCAGGGTGGCGCTGGCCTTGGTGTGGGGCAGATCCTGGTCGGTGTGCAGCGGGTACTTCAGCGCAAAGCCGGGCACCCAGCTGTACATCTCGCTGGCCATGCGTTGCATGCTGGCGTAAGGCGAGACCAGCACCAGCAGGTCGGAGGCCACTTCGGTGGACAGGTGCGCGGCCGGGCCGGTGCCGATCGATCGGCCCAGGATCACCACCCGCTTGCCCACATAGGCCGCAGACACCGCCTGCCAGGCCCGCAGCACGTCATCGTGCAACTGCGCCTCGGACTCAATCTCGCCCGTGCTGCGGCCAAAGCCGCGGTAATCGAGCATGAACACGTCAAAGCCCGCCTCGTCCCAGAAGCCGGTTTGCGTCAGCCAGGTGGCCACGTTGCCGGAATTGCCGTGCAGGTACATCACCAGGCCCTTGCTGCCACCGGGGCGGTGGTAGAGCCAGCCATGCAGGCGCGCGCCAGGCACATCGAGGTAGCGGTCTTCGATGTGGGGCGGCGGCTGAACCTGCTCGGGCAGCGGTGAGCCGTGAAACAGCAGGGCCTCCTGGTTGAGCGACACCGTGGTCACGGCACCGGCCCACAACACGAGCGCAGACGTCAGAACGGGCATGAAAAGCATGGCCGCGAGCCTACCCGATCGGCGATGGGTCTCCCCGATGGTTTGGATCGTCATTTATTACACGTATTTTTCGAAATGCAAATATGTAGCGAATAAATGATTCATTTTGAGTTCATGCTGACGATAAGTGACTAAGCTCATGCCGAAGTGAGTCAGGTCGGTGCAGACCCTGGCAGCTTGTTTGCCCGGTCCGGGGACTTGAAGTGCCTTGGTAGCAAGGTACGGGTGTGTGAACGATGCAAATCCGTCAAAGGTGACCCCGTGAATCAATTGATCGCAACAGTCAAAGCAAAACTGACGCTCGCCTTTGGCGTGTTCTCTCTGCTTGTCCTGCTTTTGGCTGGCACCGCGGTCAAGTCATTGGGTGACGCCAACGACCGGTTTGTGAACTATGTCGATGGGGTGAACGCACGCGCCAACCTGGCCGTCCAGGTGCGCACGGCGGTGGACCGACGTGCCATTGCGGCGCGCAACCTCGTGTTGGTCACCACAGAGGCAGATCTGGACGAGGAGGCGGTCCTGGTGCGCAAAGCACACCAGGACGTGCAGACCCATCTGGACAAGCTCAATGGCGCGATCGCAGCGGCCAAGGACGTGCCTCAACAGGCGCGACAGCTGGTGGTGGCGATCGACGCGGTCGAGCAAAAATACACCCCGGTGGCCCTGGCCATTGTGGCGCTCGCGCTGAACCATCAGCACCAGCAAGCCATCGACAAAATGAACAATGAGTGTCGCCCATTGCTCGCCGCCCTGGTGAAAGCGACGGACGACTACGCGGCCTACACCACCCTACGTGCGCAACACCTGACCCAGGAGTCCGAAGCGCACTTTGCAAGCCAACGGGGCGTTTTGATCGCCGGTTGTGTGTTGGCTTTCCTGATTGCCATCGTGAGCGGTGCCATGATTCACCGCAGCCTCAGCCGAGCACTGGGGGCAGAGCCCCATGAACTCGGGGCCATTGCGCAGCTGGTTGCCCATGGTGACCTTCGTCGGGTCGCTGGTGGCGATCAGGCAGCCCCCGGCAGCGTGCTGGCCTCGTTGTCTGCGATGCAGGTGAATCTGGCGCGGATTGTGGACGGTGTGCGCACCTCGACCGACTCGATCGCCACCGGCGCCTCGCAGATCGCATCCGGCAGTGCGGACCTGAGTCAGCGCACCGAAGAACAGGCCAGCAACCTTCAGCAGACCGCAGCGTCAATGGAGCAGATGACCAGCTCCGTGAAGCAAAACACCGACACGGCTGCGCAGGCCAGCCGCCTGGCCACCCGGGCTTCTCTAGCGGCTGAGGAGGGTGGGCACGTGGTCAATGAGGTGGTGGCAACGATGCAGGGCATCTCGGCTTCCTCCAAACAGATCGCCGACATCATTGGTGTCATTGACGGGATTGCCTTTCAGACCAACATCCTTGCGCTCAATGCCGCCGTGGAAGCCGCTCGGGCAGGTGAGCAAGGGCGAGGTTTCGCGGTCGTGGCCGGCGAAGTGCGCTCGTTGGCGCAACGATCGGCGCTTGCCGCCAAGGAAATCAAGACCCTGATCATCGACAGCGTGGAAAAGGTCGAGCTGGGTACCCGCCAGGTCAACAACGCGGGGCAGTCGATGTCCGGCATCGTGCAGCAGATTGCCCACGTTAGCCAGTTCATCGACGAGATCTCGAAAGCAACTTCCGAGCAATTTGGTGGCATTGGCCAAGTGCACGATGCCATCTTCCTGCTGGATCAGGTGACCCAGCAGAACGCGGCGCTGGTCGAAGAGAGTGCGGCAGCAGCAGAGAGCTTGCGGCATCAGGTCGAGCAGCTGGCCGATTCTGTCAAGGTCTTCGACCTGAGCCGGGCCCAGCTTGGCGCCACAGTGTGAGCATGCAAGGCGAAAAGGTGGATTACAGTCACCACCGATGACGATGCCCTGACGCCCACATGCTCCCCAAGACACTTGCATTGATCGATGATGACCGCGAGTACACGGAGTTCCTCGCCAAGGACCTGTCTGGGCGGGGTATCCATGTCGACGTGTTTGGCGACAGCAACGACCTGCTGGTGCACGACGCCGCGTACGGTTTCGATTTCTACGTGGTCGATTTGATGTTGCCCGGTGTTGACGGCATCGACCTCATCAAACTGCTGCGCCGCCGCACCGACGCGGGTGTGCTGGTGGTGTCTGGCCGGCTCGCCCCAGATGTGTTCGAGACGGCCATCACCAGTGGTGCCGACATGTACCTGGCCAAGCCCGTGCGGTTTGAGCAGGTGGCGGTGGCCATTCAAGGTGTGCGTCGCCGGGTCGTGGCCGTGAACGTGGCGAATTCGCCGTGGTGTCTCGACCGCCAGGCTAGGCAACTGATGGCGCCAGATGGCACCCGCATTGACCTGAACGAAGTGGACTTCGCCGTGATGCAAAGCCTGCTGGAGGCCAACGGGGAGGCGGTCACTCGGGAGGCACTGCACGCGACACTGGGGCAGTCCGCCGATTGCCCGGCTGAGGGCAGCCTCAACGCAGTCATTTACCGGCTGCGGCGCAGAATCGAGCGGGCCACGCCCATGGTCGTGCCCTTGCAATCCAAATCTCGCGTTGGCTATGTCTTTCGGGCACCGCTCAAGGCCATTTGACCGCGGCGCACAGCGCAGCGTCTGCGCTGGCGTCAATCACTGAGGCCCTGGTTGACCAGCAGCCGCATCGTGACGCCTTGGGGTGTGTTGCGTGTCAGGACCACCGACCCGCGGTGCAGGGCCATCACCCGCCCGACGATGTACAGCCCCAGCCCCAGCCCTTGCTTGTTGCGTTGCCTGCCCGTATTGAGTCGACGCTCGAAAAGCTGAGGCAGGAGGTCATCGGGGATGCCGCTGCCCGCGTCGATCACATCGATGACCAGGGCCAGTGGCTCATCAGAGTCACTCAAGCGAAGGGTCACCGGGGCATCGGGCGGGCTGTTGTTCAACGCATTGCTCAGCAGGTTGCGCACGGCAAGTCGCATCAAGCTGATGTCCATGGCAGCGGTTCGCGTCTCGGTGGCGCGTTCAATTTTCACCCGCATGCGATGGGCATCTGGTAGCTCGGCGATCACCAGTGCCAGCAGCATGTCCAGGTCGGCGTCTTCACGGTGGACGGGTCCGGGCAGGGCCAGGAGCGAGGCCACAGCCAGGGTGTTGTCGATGCTGCCCATGACCTGTGCCATCACACCCTGTGCCCTGGCCAGGCGCGCGGATGCCGCCCCCTCATCCAGACCAGCCAGTGCGGTGGCTGCGCTTTGCAAGGCCGCGGACGCGTTGTTCAAGGGCTGTCGAACTTCATGGGCCAGCACGTTGAGCATTTCCGTTCGCTCCCTCAGCAGCGCCTGGAGACGCTTGGCGTGTTCTTCGATGTGGGCTCGAAGTTGACTTTCCCGGAGCAAAGCTGCCTTTGTCGCCTTCAGTTCTGTCAGATTGGTGACCTGTACAAGAAAGCCACGCACTACACCATCGACGTCGTCCGGTATGTATTCGGCCAGGCTGTGACGTTTGACACCGCCTGGTCCGGGCACGATGCGCTCAAACACCTGGCGCTCACCGGCCAGGGCCCTGCGCATGAGGGGTTCGTTCATGGCGAACAGCTCGGGGCCGAGCAGGTCCTGAACTGATGTGCCCAGGAGGTGATCGGGGTTGACGCCAAACCATGCCTCATAGGCGCGGTTCGCAAACCGGCATTTCAGATCCCGATCCCAATAGGCCAGCATCGACGGCACGCGATCAACAAGGAGGCGCATGTAGTCAGTTGCGCTTGAAGTGAGATCGTCTGTCATAGGGCCTCAATCGGTGGCAATTTGCGTGCATATTCTGCTGCCGGAGCACCGACTGATCGCAGCCCCTCAGGGCGCCGAGTCGCTTCTGGCAATTTGCCTCAGAACACCCATGAACAAAGGGTGTCTGGTGGACCGAAGGTCCGCCGATATCGAACTTCAATGCGTGTCATGGCGTCTCAAAGTTGTAGGCGTTACCTAGGGGAATGGCCGATATGTTGACTCAAGGCGTGTCATGGGGCATCATCCAATCACACCACGTTTGGTGGGTTTTTGGGTGGGTGGAGTGCCGAAAAAGGTCAAGGAGATGTCTGCTCTGGAGGTGGGTAGGCTGAAGGAGTCAGGACTGCACGCAGTTGGCGGGGTGGCCGGCTTGTGCCTGCAGGTGCTCGACTCTGGCGCGCGTAGCTGGATCCTACGCCTGACCGTAGGCGGCAAACGCAGGGAGATGGGCCTGGGCGGCTTTCCCGATGTGCCCCTGGCCGACGCCCGCCGCCGGGCTCGCGAAGAGCGTGAAAAGGCAGACCAGGGGGTCGACCCGATCGCTGCGCGCAAGGCCGCATCGGGCGCTCTCCGCGCCCAGCGGGCCAAGGCCATCACCTTCAAGCAGGCGGCCGAGGCGTACATCAAGGCCCATGAGCCCACCTGGCGCAACGCCAAGCACGCCGAGCAGTGGTCCAACACCCTGGCCAGCACGTATCCCAAGATCGGCTCGCTGAGCGTGGCCGACATCGAGCTGGCTCATGTCCTGTCCGTGCTGGAGCCTATGTGGCGCACCCGCACTGAAACCGCCACCAGGCTGCGCGGCCGCATCGAGTCGGTGCTCGATTGGGCGACCGCACGCGGCCATCGGGATGGCCTGAATCCGGCGCGCTGGCGTGGGCACCTGGACAAGTTGCTGCCAGCGCCGGCCAAGATCATGAAGCCCAAACACCTGCCTGCCGTGGCAGTCGCTGACGTTGGGGCGTTCATGGCCGAGTTGCGTCAGCAAGCAAGCATGGGCGCCAAGGCCTTGGAGTTCGTGATCCTCACGGCGGCACGCTCAGGCGAGGTGAGGGGCGCGACCTGGGAAGAAATCGACCTGGCCGAGGCTGTCTGGACCGTCCCCGGCGAGCGCATGAAGGCAGCCAAGGAGCATCGCGTGCCCCTGAGTCCTCAGGCCGTGAAGCTGCTCAAGGCGTTGCCTCGACACGCGGAAACGCCTTACGTGTTTCCGGCGCCGCGCGGAGGCCAGATGTCCGACATGACCCTGGTGGCCGTGATGCGCCGCATGGGTCGCGAGGAAGTGCCCCACGGCTTCCGGTCAACGTTTCGGGACTGGGTGGCCGAGTGCACCAACTACCCCAACGAGGTGGCCGAGATGGCTCTGGCGCACGTGATCGCCAACAAGGTCGAGGCGGCCTACCGGCGCGGGGATCTGTTCGACAAGCGCCGCCGAATGATGCATGAATGGGCTGCGTTCTGCGCCAAGGCAGGGGGCAGCGCCGGCAAGGTGATTCCAATGAAGAAAACCGCCGCCTGACGGCCTCAGGCAAAGCGGGCCTGAAGGCTGCGTCAACAGCGTCCAGGCCCTGACCAAAACCGATCACAAGGAGATCGAAATGGCTGAAATGACTTTAACCGACGATGCCCAAGGCCTGTTCTATGAGGCCGTCTACGAGCTGGACAAACTGAGCCGCATCCTGCCCGGGCTGGTGCCACTCACGGATGACCAAACGCATTACGCGGTCAAAGGTGTGGCCGGTCGAATGGTCCGACTGTCTGGGGTGTTGATGCAATTGCTCGGAGCCCCGGGCGTGGTCGAAGGCAATGTGAAGCACATCATCAACTTCGAATCGACAGGACAGGGCTGATATCTGAAGGCGCCTCAGCGGTTCTGAGGCAAAGCGACCCGAAGCAGCGGCGGCAACCGCTGCCCGGGTCTGACCACAACGCACTTACCCTGAAAGGACCGTGCACAATGGCTATCCAAGATCGTAAAGGCAATTTGCATCAGCTTTTTCCGAGAGCCACCATCACCTC
>CANBQJ010000014.1 GCA_947371645.1 Burkholderiales bacterium
TTGTGCTCCTCGTGTTGAGTCAGGGGTAAAACAGATCAGCGCTCGATGGTCAGGGCCACGCCCATGCCCCCACCGATGCACAGGGAAGCGATGCCCTTGCGGGCCTCGCGTTTTTGCATCTCGTGCAGCAGCGTGACCAGCACGCGGCAGCCCGAAGCGCCAATGGGGTGACCGATTGCGATGGCACCGCCATTCACGTTGACCTTGGCCGTGTCCCAGCCCATCTCGTTGTTGACGGCACAGGCCTGAGCGGCAAAGGCTTCGTTGATCTCCAGCAAATCCAGGTCTGCGGGCTTCCAGCCGGCGCGCTCCAGGGCCTTGCGGGCGGCGGGCACCGGGCCCATGCCCATGTAAGCGGGGTCCAGCCCGGCGCTGGCATAAGAGGCGATGCGGCCCAAGGGCGTGAGTCCCAGTTGCGAAGCGCGCTTGGCGCTCATCACCATCACGGCCGCCGCGCCATCGTTGATGCCCGAGGCATTGCCGGCCGTCACCGAGCCCGCCTTGTCAAAGGCGGGGCGCAGGCCGGCCAGGGCATCTGCATTGCTCTTGCGGTTGAGGAATTCGTCGGCAGAGAACACCAGCGGGTCACCCTTTTTCTGGGCGATGCTCACGGGCACGATCTCGTCCTTGAAACGGCCGGCGTCCTGCGCCGCTGCCGCCTTCAGCTGGGACGCCAGCGCCAAGGCGTCCTGCATCTCGCGAGTGATCCCATACTTCTTGGCCACATTCTCGGCGGTGATGCCCATGTGGTACTGGTTGTAGACGTCCCACAGGCCGTCGGTGATCATGGTGTCGATCATCTGCCAGTTGCCCATGCGCTGACCATCGCGCGAATTGGGCAGCACGTGAGGCGACATGCTCATGTTCTCCTGGCCGCCCGCGATCACCACATCGGCATCGCCATCGCGGATGGCCTGGGCAGCGAGCATCACGGCCTTGAGCCCTGAGCCACACACCTTGTTGATCGTCATGGCAGGCACAGCTTGAGGCAAGCCGGACTTGATCACGGACTGGCGCGCGGGGTTCTGGCCGCAGCCGGCCTGCAGCACCTGGCCGAGGATGACTTCGCTGATCTGATCGCCCGTGAGGCCGCTGCGGCGAAGCAGGTCCTGGATGACGATGGCACCCAGTTCGGATGCGGGGGTTTTGGCCAGGGCGCCACCGAACTTGCCGACGGCGGTGCGGGCTGCTGCCACGATGACGATGTCTTCTGCCATGTCTGTCTCCTGATGAAAGGGGTCAACAACGGGGACCACCTGGAAGTGACCCCGCTTCCAGTCTGAAGAGGGATGAGCCGAAGCTCAGGCCTTGCGCAAGACGTAGCGGCCAGGCGCCGGCTCGATGGGCCGGTGCATGCGGCTGCCCGCGTGTTTGGGCGCAGGCACCATGCCGCCTGCATGTTTGCCCAGCCATTCGGCCCAGGTCGGCCACCAGCTGCCTGGGTGCTCTTCGGCTTGCTTCATCCATTCGTCGGCAGTTGCCGGCAAGCTTCGTGCCAGCTTGGGACTGGTCCAGAAACTGCGCTTCTTCTTTTCGGGCGGGTTGATCACGCCCGCGATGTGGCCGGACGCGCCCAGCACGAAGGTCTTGTCACCCGACACGATGTGCGTGGACAAGTAGGCGCTGTCCCAGGGCACGATGTGGTCTTCGCGCGAGCCGTAGATGAAAGTCGGCATGTCCAGCTTGCGCAGGTCCAGCGGCAGGCCACAGACCTTCACCTTGCCCGGAACCTTGAGGTTATTCTCAAGGTAGGTGTGGCGCAAGTACCAGGTGTAAAGCGGGCCCGGCAGGTTGGTGCTGTCGCCGTTCCAGTAGAGCAGGTCGAAAGCTGGCGGGGTTTCACCCTTGAGGTAGTTGCCCACCACATAGTTCCAGACCAGGTCGTTGGGGCGCAGGAAAGAGAAGGTCGCAGCCAGGTCGGCCCCCTTCATCAGGCCACCGCCTTGCGGACTGTCCGGCCCCATGGTCATCTCGCGCATGCTCACCATGGCATCGTCCACGAAGACGTTCATGGTGCCGGTGTTGCTGAAGTCCAGGAAGGCCGTCAGCAAGGTCAGGCTGGACAAGGGCTTCTGGTTGCGCGAAGCCAGTGTGGCCGCAGCCGTGGCCAGCATGGTGCCGCCCACGCAGAAGCCCAGGGCGTTGACCTGCTCGGTGCCGGCGATCTCGCGGGTCACGTTGATGGCGCGGATGGTGCCTTCTTCAACGTAATCGTCCCAGGTGGTCTTCGACAGGCTTTCATCGGCGTTCACCCAGCTCATCAGGAAAACGCGGTGGCCCTGGTTGACCAGGTAGCGCACCAGCGAGTTCTCAGGCTGCAGGTCCAGGATGTAGAACTTGTTGATGAAGGGAGGCACGAACAGGAAGGGCACTTCGTGCACCTTGGCCGTCGTCGGCTTGTATTCGATCAGCTGGAAATAGGCGTTCTCGTAGACCACCACACCCTCGGACGTGGCCACGTTCTTGCCCACTTCGAAGACGGTCTCGTCCGTCTGCGACAGGTGCCCCTGGCGCACGTCGTGCATCAGGTGCTGGATGCCCTGGGTGAGGCTCTCGCCGCGGGTCTCCACGGCCTTTTGCAGGGCTTCGGGATTGAGCGCCAGGAAATTGCTGGGCGAGGCGGCATCGGCCCACTGTTGCACGGCAAAGCGCACGCGCTGCTTGGCCTTGGCGTCACCTTGCAGGCTGTCTGCCAGCTTTTGCAGGGTGCGGGCATTGAGCAGGTACAACGAGGCCATGAAGGCGCTGGCGGGGTTGCTGGTCCAGGCGGGCGAGGCAAAGCGCTTGTCCTTGACCTCGATCTCGCTGGGTTTCTCCAGGGCCTGGTTCCACAAATGGGTGGCCTGCTGGACGTACTCTTCTTGCACGGATTTGAGTGTTTCAGGGGCCACGCTCAAACCCGCCAGCGAGCTGACGGTGGCACCCAGGCTCTGACCCATGGACTCCATGGCATGCACAGCGCCACCTGCGTGCTGCATGACGTCGGCAAGCTGCGGAGGTACAACGGACTTCAGGTCAGGCGTGGGATGCCCTGAGGTCGGCAAACCCGATTGGGCAGCCATCCTGGTCCAGGTTTCACCCACGGACGACAGCCAGGGCGCCAGTTGACCGGCAGCCGCTCCCCATTGACCGGAACCGGCGGGCATGAACGCCGCGAACGGGTTGGCCGCGTCCGCCTGTGTGGCGGTGCTGGCTTCGCCGGGGACCGTGTGCGCGGCTGCCGTGGCCGCATCGGCTCGCGGCGACGCAGACGCCTTGACGCGCACCGGCGGAACTGTCTTGCTGCTCGCCTTTTTGGCCGCTGTCTTGCGCGGACTCGTCACGCTGACCGGCGGGTTGCTGGCCGCCGCCTTCTTGCGGGCAGCCTGGCTGCCGTTGGCCGCACGTGAGGGCTTGCCCACCTTGACCGTGTCACCTGACACCACAGCGGCTTTCGACGATGTCGAAGCCGACCCAGTCGCCTCGGCCTGAGCCTTGAGGCGCGACCGCTGAGAACCAGCCATATGTCTCCTAGGGGACTTCGGTGCCTGCGCGCTACACCAATCGCACAGTGCTCAGACACCCTGTTTGAGTGGTCCTATTGTTACCTTGGTTTGATTTCGGGTTCATGAAGTTCGGCGAAGTTTTGGCGCGTTTTCAACATTGACCCAACGCTTTTCGCGCCGAAGCGATCTGCGTCAGAACATCGTCAAGATTGGCCATGCAGGCGACCGGACCGCGCAAGCTGCGGGACAATCATGCCGCCTGTTCACCCCCTTCCGCCTTCCTCGCCCCCAACGCCATGTGGATCGTCGCCATCGCCTGGATGTACATCGTCACCCTGATGGCCCTGGCCGAGGGCACCAACCCGCAGGGCACCTGGTTGGGCGCGACCATCACCTTCTTGCTCTATGGGCTGGCGCCTTTGTCTCTGGTGATGTACCTGATGGGGGCGCCGGCCCGGCGCCGCGCCATCCTGGCGGCAGAGCGGGCCCAGGCGCAGGCCAGCACCAGCGAGGCTTCAACTGGCGATGGCGCCCCAGAAGCGAGCGGGTCATCGGACGCGCCAGCCAGCAACTCGCCCCCCGTTCAGCCTTGAAGGGCCAGAAACTGCCCCGAGGCTTTAGGCCAGGGCGATCAGCGCGACCTGTCTGCCCGTGATGCCGTCACGGCGGTAAGAGTAAAACCGCGAAGCATCAGACACCGTGCACCAGTGCCCGCCGTGCACGGCCGTCACACCCAGCTGCCCCAAGCGCTGGCGCGCCAGGCCTGCAAGGTCGGCCAGCCAGCGGGGTGAGGCCGCATCGGTCCGGGGATCCGGCCGGAACATGGGGTGAGCCTGCGCCTCAACCGTCGACACGCCAAAGGCGTGCAAGACCTCAGCCCCCACCTGGAAATGCCGCGGCCCGATGCAGGGGCCCAGCCAGGCCACCAGCTCATTGGGGATGACGCTGGCGGCTTCGCACAAGGCGGTCACGCCAGCCTCGACGATGCCCCGGCCCTGCATGGCGCCCGCGCCGGCCAGCCCCCGCCACCCGGCATGCAGGGCCGCGACGCCCCCACCGTGACGCACGGCCAGCAAGATGGGCAGGCAATCCGCGACCATGACGGCGCAGACCTGCCCTGGCTCGGTGCTCAGCACGCCATCCGCCTGAGGCGGCATCCAGGTGCAACCCGACTGGAGATCGCTGCCTTGCAGGCGATGCACCTGGGCACCATGCACCTGATCCAGCCAGGCGACCGGCCAGGCATCCGCCGCCGCCTCAGGCGACAGCTCGTTGGCGACGCCGCCCACACCCACTTCACGTCCCAACGACGCCATCAGTTGCCCGGCGTGCAAGCGGTTGGCCGCCACCGCGTTCATCGCATCGCCCACGTGGTGACCCAGGTTGAACGAGGCGTAGGGCCCCAGGCTGACGCCGCCCGCGCGCGCCGTCATGCAGGCCAACACGCCGGGTGGCTGCAGGCCATCGCGGGCGCGCAGGTCCGGCACCAGCCAGCCACTGGGCCAGGCGGAAGGCGCGCGCAGGTGGTCATGGGGCATGGCGGGGTGCATGGCTGCGGGATGTGGAGCTTTGTGTGGTGCGGCCGAATGGTGTCAAGCCGATCGACGCTGGCGGGTGGATGTCGGCAGACTATCATCGCCGGCTCGCTGTCGTTCACCATGGCCCTGCATCCCCTCACCCGCCGACACCGCCACGCCTCCAGCGCCGCCGCACAGCGGTCTCGCCAAGGCGCCCGTGAACGTCACCCGACCCGGACCACCGCCCGGCGCTGGCTGTTTGCCGACGGCTCGCTCACGGCGCGCCTGCGTGGACTGGGTCCGGTGGCGGTGACCCGTTTGCGCCAGGGGCACCAGGCGCTGACGCCCACCGAACAGGGGCTGTTGGGGCTGCGCCACGGCCATGTGCGTGAGGTGCTGTTGCGGGTGGACGGCCAGCCAGCCGTGTGGGCACGCAGCGTCACCAGCGTGCGGGGCGTCCAGGGCGCCTGGCGTGCCCTGCGCGGCCTGGGCAACCGCCCGCTGGCCGAACTGCTGTTCACTGACCGGGCCGTGCGGCGCGCGCCGCTGGCATCGCGGCGACTGAAGCGACACGAGCTGGGCCAAGCGCACCTGACCCACGGCTGGCCCGACGAGCCCCGCGCGCTCACCCCGACCTGGGTCCGCTGGTCCGTGTTCACGCGCCGCGGCCAGGCCCTGCTGGTGCAAGAAGCGTTTTCGCCCTGGGTCTTGTCCCAGGCCCTGCCGATGGCGCCCGCGTGAAACCCTTACACTCCAGCCATGTTGTTCAACCGTCGCATCGACCACTGTCAAGTCTGTGGCACGCCCGTGGAGCACAAGGTGCCCGCGGATGACAACCGTGAACGGGCCGTTTGCCCCTCCTGCGGTCATGTCCACTATGTGAACCCGCTCAATGTGGTGGGCACACTGCCGGTGTGGGGTGAACAGGTCTTGCTGTGCAAGCGCAACATCGAGCCACGCAAAGGCTTCTGGACGCTGCCCGCCGGCTTCATGGAGCTGGGCGAAACCACCGAAGAAGGTGCAGCCCGCGAAACCGATGAAGAAGCCGGCGCCCATTTCGAGATGCAGGGCCTCTACTGCGTGCTCAATGTGGTCACGGCAGGCCAGGTGCACATGTTCTACCGCGCCCGCCTGCTGGACACCGAATTCGCACCGGGCTCCGAGACCATGGAAGCCCGCCTGTTCCACCAACACGAGATTCCTTGGGAAGACCTGGCCTTTCGCACGGTGCGCCTGGCGCTCGAGCGCTTCTTTGCCGATCGCCCCAAGGGTCAATTTGGCGTGCATTGCGCCGATATACGCTGAACCCACTCACCACCGGGATGGCCAGTGCTGCGCTGGCCCGGATGTGCGGGGTTGAAGCGCGAGCCCAGCCATGAACCTGACCCCGGACACCCTGGACAGCCCTGCTGTCACCCCTGCCTCGGGCACGCCTGACCGCCCCACTCCAGCGCCCGACACCCCTCAGGCCGAGCGCGCCATGCCCCGCGTGCGCGACGACCTGATCACCCCCGACCCCTTGCTGGACGCGCTGGTGGAGATTTGCCGGCTTCATGGCCGCCCGGCCACCCGCGCCTCGCTGAGCGCCGGCCTGCCCCGCGAATCCGGCCCCCTGCCCCTGGACCTCGCAGAGCGTGCCGCCGCCCGGGCCGGCCTGAGCACCAAGCTCCAGCGCATGGCTCTGGGTGCCATCGACGACATCACACTGCCCGCCATCGTGATCCTGCGCGACCAGCGCTGCGCCGTGCTGCTGGGCCGCGTGCCCTCGGGCGGCACGGGCGAAGGCGCCATCTGGAAGCTGCTGCTGCCCGAAACCGGTCAGGGTGAGGTGCAGATGAGCCAGGCCGAACTGGCCACGCGGCACGCCGGTCTGGTGCTCTTTGCCCGACCGCGCTTCGAGATGGACGAACGCACGCCCACCCAGCGTCCGACCAAGGCATCGCATTGGTTCTGGGGCCCGGTGCTGGCCCAGCGCCTGGTCTACCGCGATGTGTTGTGGGCGGCCCTGTTGATCAACATCTTCGCCTTGGCCTTCCCCATCTTCTCGATGAACGTCTATGACCGCGTGGTGCCCAACCACGCCACCGAGACGCTCTGGGTGCTGGCCGCCGGCGTGAGCCTGGTGCTGTGCTCCGACGTGTTCATGCGATTGCTGCGCAGCCATTTCGTGGACGAGGCCAGCGCCCGCATCGACGTGCAGATTTCGGCCAGCCTCATGGAACGTGTGCTGGGCATGAAGCTGGAAAACCGCCCGCAGTCTGTCGGCTCCTTTGCGGCCAATTTGCGGGGGTTTGAGCAGGTGCGCGACTTCATCGCGTCGAGCACCGTCACGGCCCTGATCGACCTGCCCTTTGCGCTGCTGTTCATCGTTGTCATCGGCTGGATCTCGCCGTGGATGATCCTGCCGGTGCTCACCGTCTTCAGCCTGATCGTGATCTCCGGCTATGTGCTGCAGCACCGGTTGCATGAGCTGGCCCAGAGCACCCACCAGGCCTCGGCTCAGCGCAACGCCACCCTGGTGGAGAGCCTCACCGGCATCGAGACCATCAAAGCCCAGGGCGCCGAGCACATCATCCAGGCCCGCTGGGAGCGCGCCAACCAGTTCCTCTCCGAGCTCAACGTGCGCATGCGGGCGCTGTCGTCCGCAGCCATGTACAGCACGGCCACGCTACAGCAGTTTGTCTCGGTCAGCATCATCCTGATCGGCGTCTACCTGATCACCGACAAGCAGCTCACCATGGGTGGTCTGATTGCATCGTCCATGCTGGCCGGCCGGGCCCTGGCGCCTGCCGGGCAGATCGTGGGCCTGCTGATGCAATACCAGGGCGCGCGCACGGCCATGACCTCGCTCAACGCCATCATGGACAAGCCCGTGGAACGCCCGGCTTCCAGCAGCCTGGTGCAACGCAAGGCGCTCAAGGGCGAGATCGAATTCCGCAACGTGCGCTTTGCCTACCCTGGCCGCCAGGACAGCGCCCTGGAAGGCATCAGCTTCAAGATCCAGCCCGGCGAGCGCGTGGCGCTGATCGGCAAGGTGGGTTCGGGCAAGACCACCATCCAGAAGCTGATGCTGGGCCTGTACCAGCCACAAGACGGCGCCGTGCTGCTCGATGGCATCGACATGCGCCAGCTGGACACCGCCGACGTGCGGCGCAACGTGGGCCATGTGGCGCAAGATGTGACGCTGTTTTACGGCAGCCTGCGCGACAACATCACCTTCGGCATGCCGCATGCGCACGATGAAGCCATCGTGAGTGCGGCCGAGACCGCCGCCTTGAGCGACTTCGTGCACAGACACCCCCAGGGGTATGACATGCCGGTGGGCGAGCGCGGCGAGCTGCTCTCCGGTGGGCAGCGCCAGGCGGTTGGCCTGGCCCGTGCGGTGCTGCACAACGCGCCCATCCTGCTGCTGGACGAACCCACCAGCGCCATGGACTTCTCCACGGAGGCCGCCGTGACCCAGCGCATGCAGCACTTTGCGCAAGGCAAGACGGTGGTGCTGGTCACGCACCGCACGTCCATGCTGGCCATGGTGGACCGCGTCATCGTGGTCGACCAGGGCAAGATCGTCGCCGATGGCCCGCGTGAACGCATCATGCAGGCCCTGGCCGCCGGCCGCATCTCGCGAGCCGCCTGAAGCACCCTGCCCCACGGAGATCAACCCATGTCAGCGATCACCCGTTCCGGCCAGGCTGTTCTCAGCGTGCTGGAAGCCATCCGCCGGGCCCTGTCGCCCCTCCTCAACCCGTTGCTCGACAGCCTGGGCGGCGCGCGCGTCACCCCGCAAAGCGCCGCGCAGATCGGCATGCGCAGCTTCGAGCAGCAGGCCGATGCCGTCATGAGCACAGCCCACACGCACCGCGCGCAAACGCTGGTCCGCAGTGCCCTGCTGGTGGTGGTGGCGCTGATCGTGTGGGCCTCACTGGCCAGGATCGACGAAGTGACCAAGGGCGATGCCAAGGTCATCCCCTCGCGCCAGCTGCAGGTGGTCCAGTCCTTTGATGGCGGCGTGGTCTCCGAGATCCTGGTGAAAGAAGGCCAGCTCGTGGAAGCCGGCCAGCTCTTGCTCAAGGTCGATGAGACCCGCGCGACCTCCGGGGTGCGCGAGAGCGCGGCGCAGTCCTTTGCGCTCACGGTCAAGCTGGCGCGGCTCAAGGCCCTGGCCGGTCTCAAGCCTTTCAGCCCGCCCGAGCCCACGCCAGGCAATGACGAAGAGCGGCGCATTGTCGAAGAGGAACGCCAGCTCTACGACGCCCGCCGCAACGAACTGCAGGCCATGCTCTCCATCAATGAGCAGCAACTGGCCCAGCGCGAGCAGGACCTGAGCGAGACCCAGGCCCGGCGTGAGTCTGCCGCCCGCAGCCTGGACCTGTCGCAACAGGAGCTGGGCAAGACGCGCCCCCTGCTGGCCACGGGCGCGGTCTCTGAAGTGGACGTGCTGCGCCTGGAGCGCGACGTGACCAAAGCCCGGGGCGACCGCGAACAAGCCACCGCCCAGATCGCCCGGGCCAAGGCGTCCATCAGCGAAGCGCGCCGCAAGATCGAAGAGACCGAGCTGTCCTTCCGCAACGAGGCGCGCAAGGAACTGTCTGAAGTGCTGGGCCGCCTGAATGCCCTGACCGAAGGTGCCGTGGCCCTGACCGACAAGGTGAACAAGTCACAGGTCAAGTCACCGGTGCGCGGCCGCGTTCAGCGCCTGCTGGCCAATACCGTGGGGGGTGTCGTGAGCCCGGGTAAGGACATCGTCGAGATCGTGCCCCTGGACGACACCCTGGTGCTCGAAGCCAAGGTGCAGCCCCGCGACATCGCTTTCATCCATCCCGGCCAGGCGGCAACCGTCAAGCTGACGGCCTATGACTTCTCGATCTACGGCGGCCTGGACGCGGTGGTCGACAACATCAGCCCGGACACCGTCACCGACGAGCGTGGCCAGAACACCTTCTATATGGTCCGCGTGCGCACCAAGAAGATCAACTTCTCGGACAAGATGCCCATCATCCCGGGCATGACGGCCGAAGTCGACATCCTCACGGGCAAGAAGACCGTGATGTCCTACCTGCTCAAGCCTGTGCTCAAGGCCCACAGCTACGCGCTGCGTGAGCGTTGAGCCGCACAACCCGCGGCGTGCTCTGGCCGCATCGCTCTCACATTTGCCAGATTTATCAGCCTTGCGCGTGCCAGGGTTCACACCCGGTGGACGCGAAGGGCTGGTCAATCGAAGGGCCTGAAACTAAGCTGAGTCAACTTCAAAACAGATCAGCACAGGCCCATCATGAGCACCGATGTCATCCATTTTTTGCCCCACCCCAAGGACATTGGCGAAGCAGAACTGCTGGACATCAGCCACGATGCGCAGGTGGACCTGCAGCGTGATGAGCCCGACTACATCCGCGTGGACATCGAGCTGGCAGAGCCATTTTCCCTGGTCCAGGCCTGCGCCTTGCCCAACCACGCACCGGCTTCACGCCACTTCCTGACGCAGGCGCGAGAAGCAGGCCTGGACGCCGCCTACCACCCGGCGCGCTTTCTGGGCGCCATCGCGGTGTCAACCAACGACATGGTCGACGCGCAGCTGCGCATCCAGGGCAACCATTCCCAGCACCTGGCCATCGTGGCCCGGTCTGAACGTGGACTGGACACCGACTGCATCAACGAGGTGCTGTCCACCTTGTGCTTCGAGGTGCCCCCAGGCGTGGTGCTGCGTGACGCGCCCTCACCTGACCTGCGCATCATCTGGACGGACGAAACCGGCGCCACCGAATCGCAGCGCATCCCGGGCCAATTCGTGCACCTGGCTGCAGCCTGAAGCGCAAGCGCCTAGCTCAGGCGTCCAGCCGCACAGCAGGCCCGGTCCACCCGTCCACGCCAGCCTGCTTGAGCGCCGGGATGTCTGATGGGTCGGTCACACCTTCTGCCATCACCTGCAGGCCCAGGCCATGCAGCATGCCCACGGTGGCCGCCACGAAGGCTGCGCGGTTGGCGTCTGCGGCCACACCTTGCACCACCGAGGCATCAAGCTTGACGTAGTCCAGCCCTGCCTCGAACAGCAACTCGATGCGGGCCAGCTTCTCACCGGCGTGCTCCAGGCCCACGCGGGCGCCCAAGGGCCGCAGCTGCTTGCACAACTCCCGCACCTGCTCGAAGCGGTCGACGGCGGCCACCTCGGCCACCTCCAGCCAGAGCTGGCGGGCTTCGCGCGGCGACTGGGCCAGCAGCGCACGCAACCTTGGCACGAAGCCGCTGTCGGCCAACGAGGCCGGTGCCAGGTTGACGCCACGGTCCAGCCCATCCTGGGCGATGGCCTGGAGCGCCATGCCCACGGCCTGCTCGTCGATGCGGCCAATCAGGCCCGTGCGCAAGGCCATGGGCAGCCACACCTGGGCCGCCTCGTACGCACCACCCTCTTCCAGCTGAAGGCGCATGGGGCTTTCATGGTGGATCAACGCCATCTGGCGGTCCACCACCGGGAAGGCCACCAGCAGCAGGCGATGCCCTGCCAAGGCGGCGCTCAGGCGTTGGCGCCACGCGTCTTCACCCAGGGGCGTGGTGGCCACACGCGCATCTTCGGCGACTTCCACCGCGTAGCCCCCTCGGGCTTCCGCGCGCGCCAGGGCCGAATCGGCTGCGGCCAGCACCTGCTGCAGGCTCATGCCACGCTCCCAATGCACGGCACCGGTCACCACCTGCACAGGCACGGCCAGCTCGCCAAAGGTGCTGCGCAAGGCGTCCACAAAGCGGGCGGGCTCCGGCAGGCGCTGGTCGGCATCGGTCATGCACAAGGCGAAGTCACCGCCATTGAGCCGCCCCAGGGCCACTTCCGGATGGCCCTGCACCACCTCGCGCAAGGTCGTGGCCAGGCGCTGCAACAAGGCGTCGGTCATGCGGTGGCCCAGGACGCGGTTGATGCCGGCCAGGTCCACCAGGCGGATCAGGTAGACCACGCCAACGCCGGAGCCGGACTCGGCCTGCAAAGCAGCAGCCAGCTGCACCATGAAATGCCGCCGGTGCGACAGGCCGGTGAGCACATCGCAGTGGGCCTGCTGACGCAGGTGCTCCACTTGCGAAGCCTGCTCGTCAAACACGCTTTTGAGGCGGGTGACCACGGCATTCATGGCCTGGCTCAAGGCCGCCAGTTCGGGCACGGCCGGCTCGCGCACGGTGAGGAATCGGCGCTCCATCAGCGCCTTGGCCTGGGCCACGGTGGCATCCAGCGGCGCACGGATGCGGCGCACGCCAGCCGCCGCCACCAGGCTGGCCAGCACACCCAGCACAGCCAGCCAGCCGGCCGTCTTGATGCAGCCCTGCCACAGCTGGGCATGCGCAAATCCGGACTGGCTCATCACCTCCACGGCACCCAGGGCTCGCCAGCCATCTGAAACCTGGGCGACGCCCACCTGAGACTCGACCGGCACCAGTTCATAAAACCAGCGAGGGGGCGCGTCGTCCATCGCGGCACTGGAAGCCTCGCGCGACACGACCGCGCGCCCACCCGCATCCTTGAGGGTGATGCGCTGGTAAAAGCCGGTGTCGAACATGGCCGACACGGCCAGCTCCATCGCCGGCAGGTCGCCCTTTTGCTGGGACAAGGTCAAGGCCAGCGACTGCGCGTTGTCGGCATTCTTCAGCCGCAGTTGCGTTTCCAGGTAGCTGCGTGCCGACACGATCCACACCCCGAAGCTGCCCGCAAAGGCCAGCACCAGGGTGACGAGGATCAGCAACCAGATCTGACGTATCAAGGACATGCGCAACACACCTTTCGTGGCCTCACCACCAGCCCTCGGCCTTTGCCTTGGCAAACACCTCGCGCCATTTTGACAAGCGGGCAGCGGGGTCGCCAGCACTGGCCCCTGCAACACCCTGCCACAAACCTTCGGCGTTGAAACTGAACACGGGCGCCAGATCAGGCCGGCGCGACGCCTCCCGGATTTCAGGCACCAGGTTGTCCAGGATCAGCGGCTCGGCACTGGGGTAGGGGTAATAGGCCAACACCATGTGTGCCTGAATGCCGCCACCCACCTGAGCACGAACATAGACCAGACGCATCTTGGCACTGGGCACACCCGCGGCAATCAGGGAAAAATACTTGCCAATCGCATAGTCTTCGCAATCGCCCTGGCCTTTGCTCAGGGTTTCCAGCGGCGAAGACCAGTAGTCCACCACGCCCCAGACTTCCATGTCGTCGCGGTACAGCACGCGCTGATTGAAAAAATCGTTGATGACATCCAGTCTTGCGGACTCGGGCTGGCGGGCGGCCTCGGTGATGTCCTGCATCAAGGCCTGGGCGCGGGCAACAGTGGCGGGCCCCATGCGCTGAGCCGACGCCAGGACACGGGCGCCATCGAAGGCGCGGCCCGTCTGGGTCACCAGCACGAGGGCAAGACAAACGCTGGTCAGGACCCCCGACAACAAGAGGCGGCGCCACCTGCCCCAGCCCATTTTTGCCCCGGTGCCAGCCCATGGCCCCCGCGCCCCCTGCTCGCGTCCGGCAGACGGCGTGGAGGGTATGGGTGGTGCGCCAGTGACGGGCACAGGAGATTCGAGCTGCAAGGGCACATCAGGAATTCGGCAACGGCGCCCCAAACTTGATCGCTTGCACCGCCGCGCAACACCCAATGCCAATTCGCCACGGCACCCCGCACTTGCCTGGGAAGGGCTCGGTTCAATTGGTGCCAAAATGTACCGATAACCATTTGGTGTTGCGCCCGGAACCCGTCCGGGTAGCCATGGCTGCGCCACCCAAATCCATCCCACACTTCGGCACGAGGCACACGGTGAAAAGAAGCATTGCGTTGACCCACAAACTGTCTTTGATTGCCCTGGGCTGCATGTGCGCAGCTTTGGCCCATGCCCAGTCTGTGGCACCCGGCAGTGTTGCGGAAGCGGCACAAAAGGCCATCAACAACAACCCCGACGTCACGGCCCGCCTCAATGCCGTCCGCGCGGCGGCCAACGAAACCGACGTGGCCAAGGGCGGCTTTCGCCCCCGCGTCGACCTCAGCGGCGAACTGGGCCGCACCAGTGACCGGCTCACCAACCGCAGCCCGCAGTCCGACAGCTATGGCACCACGGGCCTGGCCCTGAGCGCCAACCAGGTGCTGTGGGACGGCTCGTCGACCCGCAAGGAAGTCGAGCGCCTGGGGCACGCGCGCCTGACCCGCTACTTCGAGTTCCTCTCTGCCACCGAAGACACCGCCCTGGAAGCCGTCCGCGCCCACATCGACGTGCAGCGTTTCCGCAAGCTGGTGTCCCTGGCCGAAGACAACTACGTTCAGCACAAGTACGCCTTCGACCAGCTCCAGTCCAAGTTCAAGGCCGGCGTGGGCCGTGGCGTGGACAGCGAGCAGGCCAATGCCCGCCTGGCCCTGGCCGAGTCCAACCTGACCACCGAAGTGGCCAACCTGCATGACGTCAGCGCCCGCTACCTGCGCGTGGTGGGCGATGCCCCCGCCGGCAAGCTGAGCCCGGCCACGGGGCTGGACCGCGGCCTGGGCGGCAGCAATGCCGAGGCGGTGAACCAGGCGCTGGCTCGCCATGCCTCCATCTCTGCCGCCGTCGAAAACATGCGTGCCGTGCAGGCACAAACCACCACACAAGAGAGCGCCTACCAGCCCAAGGTGGAAGCCCGTGTGCGCTCCGGCCTGGGCCACAACTTCGATGGCGTGCAATCGCAAAAGCGCGACACCACGGCCCAGTTGGTGCTGAACTGGAACCTCTACAACGGCGGCTCCGACCAGGCCCGCGTGCACCAGTACGCTGACCTGATCAACCAGGCCGCCGACCAGCGTGACAAGGCCTGCCGCGATGTGCGCCAGACCGCGGCCATCGCCTTCAACGACATCAAGAAGCTCAAGGACCAGATGGGCGCACTGGAGCGCAACGTCCAGGCCATCGAAAAGGCCCGCGATGCCTACCGACAGCAGTTCGACATCGGTCAGCGCAGCCTGCTGGACCTGCTGAACTCTGAAAACGAGCTCTACACCGCCCGCCGGGCCTACGCCAACGCCGAATCCGACCTGCAACTGGCTTACGCCCGCACCCAGGCTGCCAAGCATGGCCTGATCAGCAACCTGGGCCTGAGCCGCACCGACGACGGCAGCGCCGAAGAAGCCAAGGGCTGGCAAGCCGGCAGCGACGCCGCCCTGCGCTGCCCGGTGACCACAGTGGACGCCAACAGCACCAGCAAGGACGAGCTGGATGCCCGCGCGCGCAAGATGGCCGGCCCCGCTGCGGTGACCACCCCGGTGGCCGCGTCCGCCCTGGTGGCCACGGCCACGCCGGCTGCAGAGCCCCAAGCCGACGCCGTCGCCGCCGCCACGGTGGCCCAGCGCCTGCGTGACTGGGCTGCCGCCTGGATGTCCAAGGACGTCGACCGCTACTTCACCTTCTACGCGAAGGACTTTGCGCCCGCCCGCAGCAACTCGGCGAAGTGGATCCAGGAGCGTCGCCGTCTGGTGAGCAAGCCTGGCCCCATCGACGTCAAGCTGGGCGAAGCCACCTCCGTGCCCAAGGGCAGCGCGGTGGAAACCAGCTTCACCCAGATCTACACCTCGGCCAACTTCAAGGACAAGACCAAGAAGCTGCTGACCTGGCGTTTCGTCAATGGCGAGTGGGTGATCGTCAAGGAAAGCAACCGCTGATCGGCATCGGCCGAAAGGTCACCGGCCGGTCACCTGCTGCCGCCCGCTGACCACCCCACCGACAGCCCGGCCTGCGTGCCGGGCTTTTTCATGGCCGCACCGCACCGCATCTCACATGGCCAAGGCCATGTGGCACTCAGATCCAGGTGCCTGATGACGGCAGCCGGATGATGTCGCCAGCGCCTGCGCCAGGGTGAATGAAGCTGCCGATGAACATGCTCAGCAGCGCAATGAAGATGCTGGCCATGAAGGCCGTGCCGAAGCTGGACACCTTGAAACCCCTGACCCACATCGACACCAGCATGATCATCAAGGCGTTGATGACCAGCAGGAAGAGCCCAAAGCTCAACACCGTGAGGGGAAAGGTCAGGAAGACCAGCACAGGCTTGACGATGGCATTGGCAAAGCCCAGCAGCAGCGCCGACACCCACAGCGACGAGCCGTCTTCAAAGCGGATGCCGGTGAAGATCCTGGATGCGGCCCACAAAGACAAGGCCGTGACGGCCCAGTGCAGCAAAAAGGTGGTCATGAATGTGGCCTGAAAAGCAAAAAGCCCCGAGTGAAAGGCTCACTCAGGGCTGATATTTTGGCGGAGAGGGCGGGATTCGAACCCGCGGTAGGGATTAACCTACACACGCTTTCCAGGCGTGCGACTTAAACCGCTCATCCACCTCTCCGTAAGCCCGCTATTGTAGCAAGCTTCTGAACAACTTCAGTTGATGGCCACCTTCTTGCCGTCTTTGTAGGCATACAGCGTCATCGCCGGGTTCTTCAGCTCACCATTGGGCTCGAACGCCACCTTGGCGGTGATGCCCTGGTAGGCCGCATCGGCCAGCTTGGGGCCATAGACCTTCGGGTCCACCGAATTGGCGCGCTTCATCGCGTCCACCAGCACCATCGTGGCGTCGTAGGTGTAGGGCGAATAGACCTGGAACTGGCCAGGGAACATGGCTTCGTAGCGCTGACGCCAGTCCTTGCCGGAGGGCAGCTTGTCCAGCGAAGCGCCACCCACCGCACACACCACATTGCCCAGCGTCTTGGCGCCGCTGGACAGCTCCATGAGCTTGTCGGTGCAGATGCCATCGCCGCCAAACAGGTAGGCCTTGGTGAGGCCCAGGTTCTGCATCTGGCGCAGCATGGGGCCGGCCTGCGGGTCCATGCCGCCAAAGAAGATGCCATCGGCCTTCTTGCTCTTGATGGCGGTGAGGATGGACATGAAGTCCACGGCCTTGTCGTTGGTGTACTGCTGGCTCACCACCTCCAGGCCCAGCTCTTTGGCCACCTTCTGGAAGACCTCGGCCACGCCTTTGCCATAGGCCGTGCGGTCATCGATGATCGCCACAGACTTGAGTTTGAGCGTGTCGTGGGCGTAGTGGGCCAGGCCCGCGCCCAGGGCGTTGTCGTTGGCCAGCAGGCGGAACACGTTCTTGTAGCCCAGCTGGGTCAGCTCGGGGTTGGTGGCCGAGGGCGTCACCATGGGCAGGCCGCAGGCGTTGTAGACCTTGGACGCGGGGATGGTAGTGCCGGAGTTGAGGTGCCCCACCACGCCATTGACCTTGGCGTCGCACAACTTTTGCGCGGCAGCTGTGCCTTGCTTGGGGTCGGCAGCGTCGTCTTCGGCCACCAGCTCGAAGGTCACCTTCTTGCCACCGATGGTCAGCGCCTGCTTGTTGAGGTCGGCCACGGCCATGCGGGCGCCGTTTTCGTTGTCGCGACCATAGTGGGCCTGCGGGCCCGACACGGGGCCCACATGCCCGATGCGCACGACGGTCTGGGCGTGCGCTGGCATGGCCGACATGGCCATCAAGGTGGCAGCACCCAGTGCGGCGGCGGTCAGAGGTGACTTGAACATGAACGTGATTCCTTGACGAAGAGGGTGAACGGGCATGAAGCGGGCATGTGGCCGAGCTGGTGCTCAGCGCTGACGGACTTTGGCCATCTCTTGCGCCACCGCGCGGTTGATGACGTCCTGCATGGTTTGTTTGAGCTCGTCGCGCAGGTCGCGCACCAGGGCATCGGTGTGGCGCTGCAGGATGGGCGTCATGGCTTCGCGCAAGCGGTAGTCGAGCATGCCGTCGATCTGCTTTTGCACCACGCCCAGCACGCGGTGCACCAGTTGCGACTCGCTGACTTCGGTGACTTCCTGAGGCCCAGCAGGGGCAGTTGCCTGCAGTGCACTGGGCACCGCGGCAGGTGCCGGCGGCGCGGCGCTCGCCAGGGGCGCCGCCGGCAGCGACACATCGGCAGGGCCGGCCGCCTTGGGCGGGGTCTCCAGCAGCGCACCAAGGTCAGGCAGGACCAACTGGGCCGTGGCTGGCTGAAGCGGCGCATCAAGCTGCCCGGGCAGTTCGACATTGGGCATGGGCGCCCAGCGGCCATCGCGGGCAGAGCGCAGCGCACCCGACAGGTTGGCGCGGGCGGCGATCAGGTCCTGCGCGGACGGCACGGGTGCCAGGCCCCCGGGAGGCACAGCGGGGTGCGGCGCCACCGGCTGCCAGGCAGACTCTTCGGCGGCGGGCGGCGCGCCGAGCCCGCGCATCAGGTTGCGCGGCACGTCAATGGGTTCCATTGCAGGGGCGGGCATGGCCACCTGAGTGCCGTGATCTGCCACAGCGGCCACAGCGGCCGATTCAGGCTCGACAACTTCGGTGAGGGTGGGCACATGGGCCGGTCTGGCCGGCGTCGGGCTGTTCATTCTTGGACCTCATGCGGGTGGACTTCCCACCCCATCGCTTCATAGGCTCGCCAGCGCTGGCGGCCACGCTGTCGATCGTCGGGCTGCAGACTCACCACCTCGAAGAGGCGCTGGAAATGCGCCAGCCCTTCGGGCAAGGCATCCCCCAGGTTCACCAGCACCGCCGGGTGGCCAGGCGCGGACGCCGGCTGCGTGGTCAGCCACACGGGTGTGTCATGCAAGCGCGGTGCCACAGGCGCCTCGCCCACCAGGATGTGCGGCAAGAACTCCTGCTCATCGAAGGTCCAGAGTTGGCGATCCAGCTCCTTGAGCTGCGATGCCTGGCCGGTGACCACCACCCGGGCGCCACTGCGGTAGGCCTTACGCAGCAAACGGCAGGCATAGGCCAGCTTGTCGCCCACGCCGTGGTGGAACTCAACCCGCCCCGAGGCCGCCCCTGCTGCTTCAGCCATGACCCGCGCCCCCGATCAGGTCTTGGCCGGCGCCGCGACGCCTGGTGAGGCGGCGCGCTTGCGCACCGCCTTGACCGGTGCCGGTGTGGGCGCCAATGCCACCACCTTCTTGGCCGCTGGGTTCTTCCTGGTAACTGCCTTGCCCGCCTTCTTGTCGGCCTTGGCTGGCTGGATGGCCTGGGCCCCGGCTGCAGCCTGGTCCAGCAGGAAGCGCGTCAGCAGGCCCACCGGGCGACCGGTACCGCCCTTGGCGCCGCCCGACTTCCAGGCCGTGCCGGCGATGTCCAGGTGGGCCCAGCGGTAGGCCTTGGTGAATTTGGCCAGGAAGCATGCGGCCGTGATGGCGCCACCTTCGCGGCCACCCACATTGCCCATGTCGGCAAAATTGCTCTTGAGCGAGTCGCCGTACTCTTCGTCGATGGGCATGCGCCAGGCGGTGTCGCCCGTGGCCTTGCCGGCGTCGAGCAGGGCCTGGGCCAGTTCGTCATCGGCACTGAACAGGCCGCTGTGGACGTGGCCCAGGGCCACCACACAGGCGCCCGTCAAGGTGGCGATGTCAATCACGGCGGCAGGCTTGAAACGCTCGGCATACGTCAGCGCATCACACAGGATCAGGCGGCCTTCGGCGTCGGTGTTGAGCACCTCGATGGTCTGGCCCGACATGCTGGTGACCACGTCGCCAGGCTTGGTGGAGCTGCCGCTGGGCATGTTCTCGGTCGTGGGGATGAGACCGATGACATTGAGCTTGGGCCGCAGGTCTGCCAGGGCGCGGAAGGTGCCCAGCACGCTGGCCGCCCCGCCCATGTCGAACTTCATTTCGTCCATGCCCGCGCCGGGCTTGATGGAAATGCCACCTGTGTCAAAAGTGATGCCTTTGCCCACCAGCACGACTGGCGCCTGCGAAGCCGACCCGCCGTCGTAACGCATGACGATGAATTTGGGCGGCTGCGCCGAGCCGTTGGCCACGGACAGGAAAGAGCCCATGCCCAGCTTTTCCAGGGCCGGGCGATCCAGAACCTGAACAGCGATGTGCTTGTGGCTGCGGCCCAGGGCCTTGGCCTGTGCGGCCAGGTGGCTGGGGGTGCACAGGTTGCCGGGGCGGTTGCCCAGCTCGCGTGCCAGGGTGATGCCCTCGGCCAGGGCCTCGCCCTGGGCCAGGCCCAGCTTGGCGCCGGAGGCCGCTGCGGCCTGGCCCAACCAGCTGATTTTTTTCAAGGCACCGGGCTTGGGGGCGCTGGGCTTGGTGTCGCGGTAAACGTAGGTGGCATCGGCCACGGTGGTCACCAGGGTCTGGGCCAGCTCGCGGGCCAGGTCTTCACCCAGAGGCCAGCCATCGGCCAGCACGAAAGCGATGTGGGCACTGCCGGAATCCTTCAAGGCTGCAATGGCCTTGCCCACCGCAGCCTTGAAGCCCTTGGCGGATGCGTCGGAGGCCACCACGATCAGCGCGCGCGGCACACGCAGGCCAGCGGGGCGGTGCAGGAAGAGGCTGCGGCCGGCCTTGAGCGCCAGGTCGCCCGCCTTCGTGGCCTCAGTGACGACGGTCTGCAGGGCTGCAATGCCGGTGCTGGCCTGCTCGGGCGTGAGCACCAGCACCAGCGCATCGGCCGAAAACGTAGACACGGCGGCAGCATCGGCTGCGACGAAGCGGTAATCCATGGGGTGGGGCGTCCATAATGGACGGCTTGAAATTGATGTGGCCAATGTTATTCGATTCCTCATTGCGCAGAGAGCTCTGGCGCAGCTTCATCGGCACCCTGGTCGTGCTCATGACCGTGGTGTTGACCATGGTGCTCATCCGCGTCCTGAGTCAGGCCACACGCGGGGCGTTCGCGCCTGCCGACGTGAGCCTGATCCTCAGCTACACCCTGGTGGGGCAACTGCCGGTGCTGATGGCCCTGGCGCTGTTCGTGTCCGTGGTCGCGGTGCTCAGCCGCCTGTGGCGCGAAAGCGAAATGGTGGTGTGGCAGGCCAGCGGCGCCAGCCAGATGAACTTCATCACGCCGCTGCTGCGCATGGCCTGGCCGGTGATCGCGCTGGTGGCCCTGTGCACGCTGGTGGCCAGGCCCTGGGCCCAGACCCAGGCCATGGTGCTGAAGGTGCAGTACGACCGCCGCTCCGACATGGCGCGGGTGGCGCCGGGGCAGTTCCAGAGTTCGGCCGACGGCAAGCGCGTTTTCTTCATCGACAGCACCAGCGACGCCCAGAAAACCGGGCGCAATGTCTTCATGGTCATGACCGACAACGGGCGTGAATCCGTGGTCACGGCCAAGGAAGGCCGCGTCGAGATCGACAAAGGGCAGCGCTACCTGCTGCTCGACCAGGGTGAGCGTGTGCAGACCGACCTGCTCACCGGCGCCAAGACCTTGTCGTCGTTCATGCAGGCCAGGCTGCTGCTGGGCGAGGCCCCCGACCCCAGCCGCGTCAATGTGGACCTGCGCGCCACCAGCACTCCCGCGCTGCTCCTGCGCACCGAGCGTGAAGCGCGCGGAGAGCTGGTCTGGCGTGTCGGGCTGATCTGGGCTTGCCTGAACATGGTGTTGTCGGGCCTGAGCCTGGCCTCGGGCAATGCCCGCAGGCACAGCAGCTGGAACCTGGTCAACGCGCTGCTGCTCTTCGTCGTGTATTTCAACCTGATCAACCTCAGCCAGAACTGGGTGGCGCGCGGCAAGATGTCCTGGCCTGTGTCGCTGTGGCTGATCCACGGCATGCTGACCCTGGGAGCGCTCACGGTGATCTGGTGGCGCGATGGCAAGCCCATGCCCGCCCGCCTGCGTGCTGCCTCGGGTGCCCCCGCATGAAAACCGTCCGCCGACTGATCTTCCGAACGATCGCCATGCACGTGGGCCTGGTGGGCCTGGCCTTTGCGGCGCTGTCGCTGTTCATCGACCTGGTGGACGAGGTCCAGAACGTGGGGCGCAACGGCTACCAGCTGATGAGCGCCCTCGTGACCTGCCTGTTGTTGCAGGGTTCGCACGTGTATGACCTCTTCCCCATCGCCTTGCTGATCGGCAGCATCCTGGCGATGTCGCGGCTGGCACAGAGTTCCGAGTTCACCATCTTGCGCACAGCTGGCTTGGGCCCCGGACGGGCGCTGATGTTGCTGACCACCATCGGCGCCATCGCCGCCTGCCTGATCGTGGTGGTGGGCAACTGGTACATGCCGTGGTCCGAGCGGCAACTCAACCTGCACCGGGCGCAGTTTGGCAGCCAGAAGGGCCTGGACCTGGCCAAGGGCGGCACCTGGCTGCGCGAACGCCGCACGCTGCCAGACGGGCAGGCCCAGATCGTGACGGTCAACGTCGGTGCTGCCGAAAGCACCGGACTGTTCCGCGCCGTGCGCATCTTCGAATTCGACACGCGTGGGCACCTGATGAGCCGCATTGCTGCGCAGAAGGCCGTCATCCAGGACCTCGGCCCGGCCGGCACCATCTGGCGGCTGGAGGGTGCCGTGCGCACCGTCTGGCACCCGCACCAGGACATCGACAGCGAGGCCGTGATGGCCGGCCAGCAGCTGATCGACGAGCAGCACCCGGACAGCCTGCAGTGGCACAGCAGCCTCACACAGCAGCTGGTGTCGGCCTCTGTGCTGCCACCCGAGACCATGTCCACCGTGGCGCTGTGGCGCTACACCCAGCACCTGGCCAACAACGCCCAGGCCGCCCAACGCTACGAGATCGCGTTCTGGAACAAGTCGCTGTACCCCCTCGTGTGCTTCGTGATGGTGGCCCTGGCCCTGCCCTTTGCCTACCTGCATGCCCGCAGCGGCGGCATGAACCTCAAGATCTTTGGCGGCATCATGCTGGGCATCAGCTTCGTGCTGGCCAACCACATCTCCAGCCACCTGGGCCTGCTGCACCAGTGGGAGCCCTGGCTGGCTGCATCGGCCCCCAGCGTGTTCTACCTGCTGCTGTCCATGGGGGCCTTCGTCTGGCTGGTGCGTTACCGCTGAAGGATTTCCATGACCGACACCACCGGCATCCTGCTGTTCGCCCACGGCGCCCGTGACCCGGCCTGGGCCCGCCCTTTTGAAGCCGTGGCCGCAGCCTTGCGTTCGCGCGCGGCCAAGCCCGAACACGTGGCCCTGGCCTTCCTGGAGTTCATGCAGCCTGGCCTGGTGGACGCGGGCACCCACCTCACCCATGCCGGTTGCCAGGCCGTGACCGTGGTGCCGCTGTTCCTGGGTGCGGGCGGCCATGTGCGCAAAGACCTGCCCCTCTTGCTGGACCAGTTGCGCGCCTTGCACCCGCAGGTGCACTGGGCACTGGCCCCCGCGGTGGGCGAATCCGAATTGTTGGTGCAAGCCATGGCCGACATCGCCTGGCTGGCCGCATCCACCCCCGCAGCCCCCGCGCCACCCCCCCTGCAGGAGCCACGCGCATGAACCTGCACCAGTTCAAGTTCGTCAACGAGGCGGCCAAGCGCAACCTCAACCTGACCGAAACCGCCAAGGCCCTGCACACCTCGCAGCCTGGCATCTCCAAGGCCATCCTGGAGCTGGAAGAAGAGCTGGGCGTGGACATCTTCGTGCGCCACGGCAAGCGGCTCAAACGCGTGACCGAGCCTGGCCTGCAGGTGCTGGCGTCCATCGACGTGATCCTGCGCGAGCTGGGCAACCTCAAGCGCATCGGCGAGGAGTACGCCATGCAAGACGCCGGCACCCTGTCGATCGCCACCACGCACACGCAAGCGCGCTATGTGCTGCCCGAACCCATCGCAGCGCTGCGCCGCAAGTACCCCAAAGTGTCGATCAGCCTGCACCAGGGCAGCCCCCAGCAGGTGGCCCAGATGGTGATGGACGAGACCGCCGACATCGGCATGGCCACCGAGGCCCTGGCCGACATCCCCGGCCTGGTCACCCTGCCCTGCTACGAATGGCAGCACGTGCTGGTGATGCCGCCCAACCACCCGCTCACGCTGGTGCCGCGCATCACGCTGGAGCAACTCGCCGCCGAGCCCCTCATCTCTTACCACCCGGCCTTCACGGGCCGCAAAAGCATCGACCAGGCCTTTGCCCAGCGCGGCCTGACGCCCCATGTGGTGATGGAGGCCATCGACGCCGACGTGATCAAGACCTATGCGCGCTTGGGGCTGGGCCTGGGCGTGGTGGCCGAGATGGCCGTGCGCGACGACCCGCTGGCCAACACCCCCAACGGTGACCTGGTGTCGCGGCCGGTGGGCCACCTGTTTGGTGCCAACCTGGCGCGTGTGGCCTTCAAGCGGGGTGCCTACCTGCGGCAGTTCGTCCTGACCTTTGCGGAACTGGTGTCAGACCGGCTGAACCGGCAGTCCATCCTGCAGGCGATCCAGTCAACCGGCTCAGCGACCAAGGTGGACGAGGGCGACTACGGGATGTGAGCGAGGCGGGCCTAGTGCCTGCTCTCGGCCGGGCTGGAGACTGGCTCGTCGTCCAGCTGCAAATCCACCTCGATGGCCGGCGCCGACAGGGGCCGCGTCTGCTGCCCCGCCGTCGCGCCGACAGCCAATGGCCGCGTGGCCATGAGCGGCGACACGTCGCCCTGCTCTGCCAGCGCGGCCGGGTCGGCGGGCTCTGCGCCCAGGGGCAACAGCACGTCCACACGGCCTGCGGGCCCGCTGCGCTCGGCCAGGTCACGGGCCACCGCATACAGCAGCAGCAGTTCGCGGTAGGCCGGCAGGTCGAAGGTGTCTTCGCCGTCACTGGGGCGCGTCAGCGACTTTTCCAGCACGGCCATGGCCTGGGCCGGCTGCTGCCACAAGGTCTGCAGGCGGTCGAGCACCTCGGGGTAGTCGGCCAGGCTGTGGCCATGCTGCATGTCGGCATCCCAACCTGGCGCACGGGCGTTGAAGCGCGCATCGAAGGCCTGCTGCGCGCGCTCGTAGTCCTGGCGCCGGTCCAGCCGGCGGTAGAGCTCCAGCAGCTTGAGGAAGGGCAAGGGACTGCCGCCCAGCGTGTGCTGCGCATAGCCTTCCAGCAGCTCGATGGCGGCGTCGTCCTGGCCCAGCACCACGAAGAACTCGGCCTGCTGCTCCAGGTCGATCAGCTCTTCCACGGCCACCGCGCGCAAGGGCTCGGGCGACTGTGCGTTGAGCGATGCGAACATGCTGGTGAACTGTGCGCCTGATTGCAGTGACGATGGCAGCGCCGAGGGCAGCATGCGGGCTGCTGCGTCCGGTGCGTCTGCACCCGCATGCACGGGCGCCGTGGCCCCATGCCCTGCGCGCTTGAGCAGGGTCTCGGGCACATGGACGAACTCGACGGTGGTCGGATGGGGGTCGTTGGATTCGGCCTCGTGATGAGCCGGCGGCAAGGTCTCGCCAGCCTGCTCCTTCCACCAGGCCTCATCGGCTTTGCCACGCATCACCCGGCCGCGCCAGACGACGTAAGCGCCGCCCACCAAGGCCGCGATCGCCAGGCCGATCAGCCCCATCGTCCGGGAGGCGTGTGGCGCGTCGGTGGCGTCGGACGCGACGACCTGCGAAGGCGCCACGGGCGCGGCCGCCACCTGGACCTGGGCCGGCACGGAGGCAGGCGACTGAAGTTGGGCAAGCCTTTGCTCCAGCTCGGCCAGACGGGCCTGATCACGGGCCAGTTGTTCGGGCGTGGATTGCAGTGCGCGCCAGCGGGCTGCGGCAGATGCACGCCTGGCCAGCAGCTCGGGCGAGCTGTCCTCGGGGTCGGTGAGGCCGGTCAAGGTCCGGCCCATGGCCAACTGGGGCGCCACCAGCGCGTCGGCGGCCACCGGGTCAAGCTCCAGACGGGCGGTTTCGGCGCTGGGCGGCGCGGACAAGCGCAAGGACCTGGGCGCCGCGGCATCCGCCGGGCGGCCAGGCAGCAGGGCCGCATGGGCGGCCCCGCGCGTGCCCGGAGCTGAAGCGGTGACGGTGGCGTCTCGGCGGGCATGTCGCCCCTTGCGTTCGGTCTCGGCGGCGGCCTGCTTGCGCGCGCTGCGCTGGCGGCCATCGCTGGACTGGGCCACGGCACCATGGTCTGCGGCTGCCGTCGCGGCGGGCACGGTTTCAGCGGCAAGGGTGTCGGTGGTGGCGGCCAGGGGCATCTGCATGCCGGGCGGGTCTGCCAGGGCCACGAACTTGCGTGTGATGCGCGACTGGCAACCGGCCACCACGTAGACGGTGACCACGGGCTCGCTGACCGCGTTGGTCGTGAAGACCTTGATCTGTGGCTCGCCACGGCTGTCTTGCGCCATGCGCACATGGACGTTGGCCGCGGCCACCTTGTCGTCCCCGAAGAAGACGTCGGCGGCCAGGCATTCGTCTTCGATGTGCTCGCCGGCGTCCAGGCGCAAAGGCACCGTGAAGGCAAGGCCTTCACCCATGGTGGTGCGACTGCTGGCGCGGCCTAGCCCCAAGCCGTGGGAAGCCCCACACACCGCCCAAAGCGCAGCCCCCGCTACAACAGCGACGACGTGCCGCTTGATCTGCTTCATATCCGGTGCATCATCCTGCCTGATGAAAAGACTCTAGCACGAAGGTTGTGGGGCCAAACCCATGACTAGCCCCATGCCTTGTGCTGCTTGCCACACAGTTTCTGGCTTCTGAACCCCAGCTGTCCCCAATCCCATGACCACCGAACTGCTCACCGACCATCAGGGCGCCACCTTGGTGATGACCCTGTCAGGGCCGGCCCAACGCAACGCCCTGTCGCCGCAGGTCTACGCGGCCGGCATCGAGACCCTGAACATGGCCGAATCCAACCCGGAGGTGCGTGCCGTGGTGATCACCGGCGCCCAGGGGCATTTCTGTGCCGGCGGCGACCTGCAACGGCTGGCCCAGCTGCGCCAGCACGACCTGCACGCCCAGGCTGGCCACATGGACGCCTTCCACAACTGGATCGAAGCACTGCGCGCCTTCCCCAAGCCGGTGCTGGCTGCCGTGGAAGGCGTGGCCGCGGGCGGCGGTGTGTCGCTGGCCCTGGCCTGTGACCTCATCGTGGCCGCCGAAGACGCGCGCTTCGTGCTGGCCTATGGGCAGATGGGCCTGTCGCCGGACGGCGGCGCCACCTGGCACCTCACGCGCGCCCTGGGCCGCTCGGGGGCCCTGGCCTTGTTGTGGGGCGGCAGCGACCGCCAGGGGCAGTCTGCATCGGCATGGCGACAAGCGGGTCTGGTGCACCGGCTGGCGCCTCAGGGCACGGCCTTGCAGGCCGCGCTGGACTGGGCGGCCGAGCTTGGCCAGGTGCCGGCGGCCGCGCTGGCCAGCATGAAGGAGCTGGTCAACGACGCAGACCAGGCCTTGCGTCAGCAACTGCTCTCGGAAAAACAGCACTTCCTGGTCAACCTGGGTCGACCGGAGGCGGGTGCAGCGATAGCGCGCTTCCTGCAGCCCAAAGCCTGACCCGGGTGGCGGCCGCTCAGGCGCATCAGCTGCCCGCGGCCAGCGTCTTCATGCGGGCACTGGCCAACGCAAAGAAGCGGCCCACCATGCGCAACTGGGCGGGCTCCACGCCCACGCCAGGCATGCGCAGCGTCAGCATGCCGCGGTTGAGCACCAGCACCAGCATCAAGCTGTCGGTCCACCACTGCGTGGCGGCCGACTCGAGCGTGGCCATCATCTCGCCGGCCATCCATTTCTGTGCGACCTGCTCGGCGTTGCAAAACAGCGCAAAGCGTCGGTGCAACGCCGGTGAGGCCGTCAGCGACACCTTCTGGTGCATGGCCAGCCAGCGCATTTCATCGGGCAGCGTCTGGTCGATCTGGGTCTGCATGGCGTTGGTGAAACGGCTGAAGACATCGGTCTCCAGCACCTGGGCCAGCACCCGGGTCACCATGATCATCTGCACGTCGGACGGGGCGCCGGTGTCGCAACGAAAGCGCAACTCCGGTCCGTCGATGTAAGGCCGCTGGGATGGGCCCCACTCCACACGCCAGCCTTCAGCCGACTCGACCACACAACCCTGTGCCTGCCGCGCGTTGACGCGCTTGAACACATGCCCTTCCGCCTTGGCCCATGCGGCCAGCACCTGCTCGTCGTCACCCGACTCAGGATCGCCACCGCCCAGGATGCGTTTGATGGATGAAAACATGCGTGCGATGCTGACCTGCAGGTTGCGGGGCAAGCGCCCCAGGATTGAGCCTGACTGCACTGGCTCCAGGGGGTCAAACGCCAGTTTGCGAGCAGTCTAACCCGATGCCTCGGCGCGTTGCATCAGCTTGTAAGCCCGTGACGCATCGGCCACACGCGGGGCGGCCGCCCTGCACGAAACTAGGCCCGTCGCAGGCCCGGTGTGCGGTCAAACAACTCTGCCACCCAGTCGACAAAGGCCTGCACACGGGTGGACAGGTGGCGGTTGGAGGGGTAGAGCACGTAGATGGGGATGGGGTCCGAGGCCCATTCAGGCAGAACCTCCACCAGCCCTTGGGCCTTGTCGGGGCAACACAAGGCATAGCTGGGCAACTGGCCGATCCCCAAGCCTGCGCGCAAGGCATCTTCGTGGACGTTGGAGTCGTTGAGGGCCAGGGCGCTGTCCGGGGTGAGCTCGATGCGCTCGCCATCGCGGCTGAAGTCCAGGGGCAAGGCGCGCCCCGGCATCTGGCTCAGGAAGTAGCCGATCCAGCGGTGCTGGCGCAAGTCCTCAGGGTGTTGGGGCAGCCCATGGGCCTTGGCATAAGCCTCTGATGTGCAGGTCAACAGGCGCATGGAGCCCACGCGGCGCGCCACCACGCCCGGGTCGCTCACCTCGCCCACGCGGATCACGCAGTCCACCGCTTCGCTGACCAGGTTGATCAGGCGGTCGCTGCAGCCCATCTCCAGCTTGATCTGCGGGTAGCGCGCCAGGAAGTCGCTCAGGCCCGCGTACATGAGCAGGCTGCCCAGGCTGGTGGGCACGTCCACGCGCAACAGGCCTGTGGGGTTGCCCTGGCGCGACGACACGGCCTCATCGGCCTCACGCAAGTCATCGATGAGGCGGATGCAGCGCTCGTAATAGGCGGCGCCGTCGGCCGTGACGGTGACCTTGCGGGTCGTGCGGTGCAGCAGGCGCACCCCCAGCTGGGCCTCCAGTTCCTGCACCAGGGTCGACACGGTGGCCTTGGGGGCGCCCATCAGTTCGGCGGCACGGGTGAAGCCGCCGGTGTCGACCACCCGCACGAAGGCTTCCATGGCTTTGAGCTTGTCCATTGTTCGGATTGTCGAACAATCAATTCGGCATTCGCCTGTTTATCAATTCATTCACCCTCAATACAGTGCGGGTTAACGAAGGGCTTTCGCCCTTTTTTTGCCATGCGGTGGAAGCCGCCAAGCTGCCGTGAACGCCCCACACTCGCCCCAAGCGCCCGACGAGATCCTCACCTGGCCCGGCCACAGCGGCCCGGTGCAGGTGCGCGTGTACCGTGGCAGCCCGCCGGCGCAACGCGATGCCTTGCTGGTATTTTTCCACCCGGGTGGTTTCGTGGTCGAAGACTGCGCCGCCGCAGACCCCTGCCTGCACGTGCTGGCCAAGGCCTGCGGCCTGGACGTGATCGCGCCCAGCTACGCCCTGGCGCCAGCCCACCCTTTCCCGGCGGCTGTTGAAGATGCCCACGCCGTGTTGAGCCTGGCCCGGCGCAGCAGCCTGGGCTGGAAGGGCAAGCACCTGTTTGTGGGCGGCGTGGAGGCGGGTGGCAACCTGGCTGCCGTATCGGCCATGGTCTGCCGTGATCGGCAAGGCCCGAAGCTGGCGGGCCAGGTCCTGGTCATGCCCATGCTGGACACGCAATTGATGGGCGAATCCATGCGTTGCACGGCAGGCCAGACCGAGCAGCACGAGCTGGTGGCCGCCATGGCGCGCAGCTACCGCAGCTACCTGCCTCACCCCGCCGACCGGCAACACCCCTATGCCAGCCCCTTGCAGGCCCGGCGCCTGGGCCAGTTGCCGCCCGCCCAGATCTTCTACACGGAAGGCGACCCGCTGGCCGATGACAGCCGCGCTTACGCCGACAAGTTGCGCGAAGCCGGCAACGAGGTCGAGCTGGTGGGCCTGCCCCCGGCCGATGTCGGCGACGACGAAGCCCGATGTTCGATCACCGCGGACGACCCCTGTGTCACCGCCATGAAGCGTTTCCTGGACGCCCACCGCTGAGGGCATTGCCATCTTGCATCGGGGCGCTTCATGCCGCCCCACGACCCTTTTTGTTTTCTGTTTTGTCTGACCATTTTCGGGAGCACCCCATGAACCCCTTTGCGCAACCCCGTTTGTTGCTCGCCACCCTGGCACCCCTGCTGTTGATCGCTGGCCTCACCGGCTGTGGCGAAGAACAAAAGGCCCAGGCCGCAGCCGCCCCTCAGGCCCAGGGCACGCCCGTGAGCGTGGCCGCCGTGATCGCACGCGCCGTGCAGCAAGAGCGCGAGTTCTCGGGCCAGATCGAGGCCATCGAGCGCGCCCAGTTGCGCCCCCGCGTGTCGGGCTACGTCGACAGCGTGCGCTTCAAGCCCGGCAGCCTGGTGCACAAGGGCGACGTGCTCTTCGTGATCGACCCCCGCCCCTACCAGGCCGAGGTCGCCCGACTGGAAGCCGCGGCCGCCAGCTCGCGTGTGAAGGCCGAGCTGGCCGCCAGCGAACTGCAGCGCGCCAAGCGCCTGCTGGCCGACAACGCCATCGCCCAGCGTGAGCACGACGAGCGCGCCGCCACCGCCCGTCAGCTGGACGCCGCCGCCCGCGCCGATGCCGCTGCGTTGCAGACGGCCCGCCTGAACCTGGAATGGACCAGCGTGCGCGCGCCCTTCAACGGCCGCGTGGGCAAGGCCGAGGTCACCACCGGCAACCTGGTGGACGGCAACACGGTGCTGACCTCGCTGGTTTCGGCCAACCCGATGTACGTGAGCTTCAATGGTGACGAAGCCACCTACCTGCAACTGGGCAAGCTGGCGCGCAGCAACCCGGGTGCGCTGAAGATCCGCGTGGGCCTGGCCAACGAAAGCGGCTTCCCGCACGAAGGCCGCCTGGAGTTCGTGGACAACCAGATCGACCCGCAAGCCGGCAGCGTGCGCCTGCGTGCCGTGGTGGACAACGCCGATGGCCTGCTGACGCCTGGCCTGTTTGCCAAGGTGCAGTTGGGCACGGGCAGCCGTGACGGCGCGGCGTCCACGCTGGTGCTGGAGCGCGCCATCGGCACCGACCAGAACCGCAAGTTCGTCTTCGTGGTGGGCGACAAGCAGCAGGCCGAGTACCGCCCCATCCAGCTGGGCAGCACCGTGGGTGAACTGCGCGTGGTCACGTCCGGCCTGAAGGTGGGTGACCAGGTCGTGGTCGACGGCCTGCAGCGCGTGCGCCCGGGCGCGCCGCTGGCACCGGCCGTCGTGCCCATGGACCCTGTTGAAGCCAAGGCCCAGGCCGCATCTGCAGCCGCCGCCGCGTCGGCCCCTGCCGCCAAGTGAGGACACAGCCATGAACATCTCACGCTTCTTTGTGGACAGGCCCATCTTCGCGGGTGTGCTGTCCATCCTCGTCTTCATCGCCGGCGTCATCGCCATCTTCCGCCTGCCCGTCTCCGAATACCCCGAGGTGGTGCCGCCTTCCGTGGTGGTGCGCGCGCAGTTCCCGGGCGCCAACCCCAAGGTGATTGCCGAAACGGTGGCCGCCCCGCTGGAAGAGCAGATCAACGGCGTCGAGAAGATGCTGTACATGTCGTCTCAGGCCACCACCGACGGCGTGCTGACGCTGACGGTGACCTTCCAGATCGGCACCAACGTCGAACAGGCCGAGACCCAGGTGCAAAACCGCGTGCAACGCGCCCTGCCCCGCCTGCCGGATGAGGTGCGCCAGATCGGCGTGACCACGGTCAAGAGCTCGCCCAACCTGACGCTGGTGGTGCACCTGCTGTCACCCAAAGGCAGCTACGACGACATCTACCTGCGCAACTACTCCACGCTCAACGTGAAGGACCGCCTGGCCCGCCTGCCCGGCATGGGCGATGTGCAGGTGTTCGGTGCGGGCGACTACGCCATGCGCATCTGGCTGGACCCGCAGAAGGTGGCGCAACGCAACCTGACCGCCGGTGACGTGGTCGCGGCGATCCGCGAGCAAAACGTGCAGGTGGCCGCCGGTGTGGTGGGCGCCCCGCCTGACACCAAGGCGCCTTTCCAGTTGTCGGTGAACGCGCCGGGCCGCCTGGCCAATGAGGCCGAGTTCGGCAACATCATCATCAAGACCACGGCAGACGGCGGCGTGACGCACCTGCGTGATGTGGCCCGCATCGAGCTGGGCGCCTCGCAATACGCGCTGCGCTCGCTGCTGGACAACAAGCCCGCCGTGGGCATCGGCATCTTCGAGGCGCCGAACGCCAACGCGCTGCAGCTGTCTGCCGACGTGCGCAAGCTGATGGCCGAGCTGAAGAAGGACTTCCCCGCCGACGTCGACTACGACATCGTCTACGACCCCACCCAGTTCGTGAGCGCGTCCATCGAGGCCGTGATCAAGACCCTGGTCGAGGCCGTGGCCCTGGTGGTGCTGGTGGTCATCGTCTTCCTGCAGACCTGGCGCGCCTCCATCATCCCGCTGCTGGCGGTGCCGGTGTCCATCGTGGGCACGTTCGCGGTGCTGCTGGGCTTTGGCTTCTCGATCAACACGCTGTCGCTGTTCGGCCTGGTGCTGGCGATTGGCATCGTGGTGGACGACGCCATCGTGGTCGTTGAGAACGTCGAGCGCAACATCGCGCTGGGCCTGAGCCCGCGCGACGCCACCATCCAGGCCATGAAGGAGGTCTCCGGGCCCATCATCGCCATCGCGCTGGTGCTGTGTGCGGTGTTCGTGCCCATCGCCTACGTGTCTGGCCTGACGGGTCAGTTCTACAAGCAGTTCGCGCTGACCATCGCCATCTCCACCGTCATCTCGGCGTTCAACTCGCTGACCTTGTCGCCTGCGCTGGCCGCAGCCCTGCTCAAGCCGCATGACGCGCCCAAGGACCGCCTGACCCGCGCGATGGACGCCATCCTGGGGGGCTTCTTCAAACGCTTCAACCGCGTGTTCGAACGCGGCTCGCACGGCTACCAGGGTGGCGTGGGCGGCACGCTCAAGCACAAGTCCATCACCATGGGCGTGTACGTGCTGCTGTGCGTGGGCGCGGTGTTCATGTTCAAGGCCGTGCCTGCGGGCTTCGTGCCCGCGCAGGACAAGCAGTACCTGGTGGGCTTTGCCCAGCTGCCAGATGCTGCCTCGCTCGAGCGCACCGACGCCGTCATCCGCCGCATGACCGACATCACCAAGACCGTGCCGGGCGTGGCCCACGCGGTGGCCTTCCCTGGCCTGTCGATCAACGGCTTCACCAATGCGCCCAACGCCGGCATCGTGTTCTACACGCTGGACGACTTTGCCAAGCGCAAGGGTCCTGGCCTGTCTGGCAACGAAATCGCGGCCGAGGTCAACAAGCGCCTGGGCGCCATCCAGGACGCCTTCATCATGGTCTTCCCGCCGCCGTCGGTGAACGGCCTGGGCACCATCGGCGGCTTCAAGCTGTTCGTGGAAGACCGCGGCAACGTGGGCTACGACGAGCTCTTCAAGGCCGTCCAGGCCCTTCAGATGAAGGCCTGGCAGACGCCGCAATTGGCCGGCGTGTTCAGCAGCTACCAGATCAACGTGCCCCAGCTCTTTGCCGACGTGGACCGCACCAAGGCCAAGCAGATGGGCGTGCCGCTGCGCAGCATCTTCGATACCCTGCAGATCAACCTGGGTTCGCTCTACGCCAACGACTTCAACCAGTTCGGGCGCACCTACCAGGTGGTGGTGCAGGCCGACGCGCCCTTCCGCTCGACGCCCGATGCCATCGGCCAGTTGAAGGTGCGCAGCAACAGCGGCGAGATGGTGCCCCTGGGCAGCCTGATGAAGGTGTCTGATTCTTACGGCCCTGACCGCGTGCAGCGCTACAACGCCTACGTGTCGGCCGACATCAACGGTGGCGCAGCCCCAGGCGTGTCTTCGGGCCAGGCCCAGGCCATCATGGAACAGATCGCCAAGGACACCCTGCCCAAGGGCGTGAGCTTCGAGTGGACCGACCTGACCTACCAGGACATCCTGGCGGGCAACACCCTGGTCTACATCTTCCCGCTGTGCGTGCTGCTGGTCTTCCTGGTGCTGGCAGCGCAGTATGAAAGCTGGACCTTGCCCCTGGCCGTGATCCTGATCGTGCCCATGTCCATCCTGTGTGCGCTGGCTGGCGTCTACCTGACCAAGGGCGACAACAACGTGTTCACCCAGATCGCGCTGTTCGTGCTGGTGGGGCTGGCGTCGAAGAACGCCATCCTGATCGTCGAGTTCGCCCGCGAGCTGGAGCACCACGGCCGTGGCACGGTGGAAGCCGCGCTGGAAGCCTGCAAGCTGCGCCTGCGCCCCATCCTGATGACGTC
>CANBQJ010000015.1 GCA_947371645.1 Burkholderiales bacterium
AGATCGTGGGCGAGCACGCCGTGTCCGTGTCCCTGCACACCGACGTCGTCGTGGACGTGACCGTGGCCGTCGTCGCTCAAGCCGACTGATCCCACGCGCTGCACACGCCGGGGCAATGACCCCGGTGGGCACCTGCTCCCAAGCCGGCCAAGTGCCGGCTTTTTTCATGCCTGAACGGATTGTTGCGCGCAGCGGCTGATTTATCCCAAGCTGCCCCCAGCATTTCCCCTGCATTTCCCACGCTCGTCCACAGCCTTATCCACAGGGCCTTCACCCAGGCCCTTTATGATCAAAAAATGGCCGCTGCATTCTCCTCGCCCCTGAACGTCAACCCCTCCCTGAACGGCGCCTCCAGCGACGAGATCGCGCGCCTGCGCGTCCCGCCACACTCCATCGAGGCCGAACAGAGCGTGCTGGGCGGCCTGCTGCTGGACAACAGCGCCTGGGACCGCGCGTCTGATTTGCTGCACGAAAGCGACTTCTACCGCTACGAGCACCAGGCCATCTTCTCGGCCATTCAGGCCCTGGTGAACGGCTCCAAGCCCGCCGATGTGATCACCGTCTACGAGCACCTGCAGATGCAGGGCAAAGGCGCAGAAGTGGGCGGCCTGGCCTACCTGAATGCCCTGGCGCAGTCGGTGCCGAGTGCAGCCAACATGCGCCGCTATGCCGAAATCGTGCGCGAGCGCGCGGTGCTGCGCAAGCTGGTGAGCGCGTCCGATGAGATCGCCACCAACGCCTTCAACCCGCAAGGGCGGTCCGTCTCAGACATCCTGGACGAAGCCGAAGCCAAGATCATGAAGATCGGCGAAGAGGGCAACAAGGGCAAGCAAGGTTTCCACAACATGGACACCTTGGTGGTGGACCTGCTGGACCGCGTGCAGGAACTGGCCGACAACGGCTCCGAGGACGTGACCGGTGTGCGCACCGGCTTCACCGAGATGGACAAGATGACGGCCGGCCTGCAAAAGGGCGACCTGATCATCCTGGCGGCCCGACCCTCCATGGGCAAGACGGCTTTTGCGCTGAACATCGGCGAGAACGTGGCCGTCAACGAAGGCCTGCCGGTGGCGGTGTTCTCCATGGAAATGGGCGCCTCGCAGCTGGCGCTGCGGATGGTGGGCTCGATTGGCCGCATCAACCAGCAGAACCTGCGCACGGGCCGCCTGAGCGACGACGAATGGAGCCGCCTGAGCGAAACGGTGGACAAGCTGCGTTATGCCAAGGTGCACATCGATGAGACGCCCGGCCTGTCGCCCAATGAACTGCGCGCCCGCGCCCGCCGCCTGGCGCGCCAGTACGGCGGCACGCTGGGCCTGATCATCATCGACTACCTGCAGCTGATGAGCGGCTCGGGCGGCAACGAAGAAAACCGCGCCACCGTGATCGGTGAAATCTCGCGGGGCTTGAAGGCCCTGGCCAAAGAGCTGCAATGCCCAGTGATTGCGCTGTCGCAGCTGAACCGCTCGGTGGAAACGCGGCCAGACAAGCGCCCCATGATGTCCGACCTGCGCGAATCCGGCGCCATCGAGCAGGACGCCGATGTGATCATGTTCATCTACCGCGACGAGTACTACAACAAGGAATCGAAGATCCCTGGCGTGGCCGAGATCATCATCGGCAAGCAGCGTAATGGCCCCGTGGGCAGCCTGCACCTGGCCTTCCTGAAGTCCAACACGCGCTTCGAGAACCTGGCCCCCGGCAACTACGGTGGCGACGAATACTGACCATCTGCTGCCCTGGGTGAGTGGCCAGTGGCGACTCGCCGAGTCGGAAGTGGCCTGGCTGCGCGACACCGAGTTGAACGGCGCCCCCATGCTGCAGCTGCGTTTGAGCGTGGCCTGCTGGCGCCCCGACGCCAGCCAGGTCTGGCGCTACTGGCCGGGCGTTGACGTGCGCTTCAAGCTGAGTGCGCCCCTGCCCGCCAGCCCGCACAGCGGCCTGGGCAACATCGTGGGGCGCGTCACCGACGGTGAAGTGCGAGATGGGCTTGCAGGCCCTGCAGTGGGCATGCTGACCTTGGGCACAGCCACATCGGGCCAACCCTCACATTGGGCGGTGCACCTGCTCAACGGCGAAACACTTCGGTGGCAGACCCTGGGCTGGCAAGCCTGGTGCGACGCCGGACGCGCGCCCCTCGAATGGCTGCACTGCTGATCAGCGCTGCGCACTCAACGAAGCGGCACCCAGGCCAACAAGGCATGCAGCGCCAGCCCCACCAGGCCGCCCACCACCGTGCCATTGAGCCGGATGAACTGCAGGTCTCGGCCAACGCTCAACTCCAGGCGCTGAACCAGCTGGCTTGCGTCCCAAGCCCTGACCGTTTGTGAAATGTGGGCGGTGACCATGGCACGCAGGGCCTCGGCCAGTTTGTCTGCACCCGAGAGCACGTGCTGGTTGATGGCATCTCGCAAGCCCTCATCGCCCGCCAGCTTCTGCCCCAGGCCCAGGAGGCCCTGCTCCAGGTGGCGCAGCAGCGCCGAATCCTCATTGTTCAGGTCTCTTCGCAACGCCGCCTGCACCTCATCCCAGATGCGCTGGACATGGTCCTGCACAGCGGGTTGCTGCAGGAGCTGCAACTTGATGTCATTGACGCGGTCGATCAAAGCCTGGTCGCCTTGGAGCCGCGCCACGAAGGCCTCCAGCCAGGCCTCGTACTGCAAGCGGATGGCGTGCTGAGGGCTGGACAAGACCTCTTTCAATTCACCGATCAAGGCCAGCGCCAACCGGTCGGCCAGGTTGTCTGCCAGCGCGTCCACCGACTTCACGGCGTCTACCACCTTGATGATGGTGGGCCACTCCTTGCGGGCGTGCCTCAGCATCAGGCTGGCCACCTTCTGCTTGATGTCGGGCTTCTCCAGGTAGTCCGAGACCTTCACCAAAGCCGCCTCCAGCAGCTCATGGTGGCGGCCATCGCGGGTGAGCAAGCCCAGGACCTGACCGCCCATGGCGGACGCATCCCAGGCCCGGATCTTGTCGACCACGGCGTCGTGGATGGCCCGGCGCACGGCCTGCTCGTCCAGCAGCCCCAGCCCTTCAAGCGCGATGGACCGGACCGGACCGGTCAGCTTGCGGACGTTGTCGGGCTGGCTCAGCCATTCCCCCAGGCGCGACGCAGGGTCGAGTGCCGCGAGCTTGGCCACCACGGTCGCCGAATCGAGGAACTGGTCGCGGATGAACACCGCCAGGCTGTCGCCCAGCCGATCCTTGTTGGCGGGGATGATCGCCGTGTGCGGGATGGGCAGGCCCATGGGGCGGCGAAAGAGCGCCACCACGGCAAACCAGTCTGCCAGGGCACCCACAGCGGCGGCCTCGGAGAAGGCCTTGACCCATGCCCAGCCGCCCGCAGCCCCCATCCACACGCTGATCACCAGGCCTGCGACGGCCACCCCCAACAGGCCCAAGGCCAAGGCCTGCATGTGGCGCAACTGTGAGATCCGTTCGTCCACAGTCGTGCTGTGAGCGGCCTCACCCAAACCCGCCACATCTGCCACATCCTCCTGAACCGACATCACGTCTCCCCGGCTTGCTTCGAGATTGGCTTGCACACCGCACAAAGCAAAACCCCCCAGCAGATCCAGTCTACTAGGGGGTATTGGGTGTTTTGGGGTGGCTAATGGGACTCGAACCCACGACAACCAGAATCACAATCTGGGACTCTACCAACTGAGCTATAGCCACCGCAGGGTAGACCAAAATTATACGATGGTTTTCACTGCATTCCGAATTGTCGTCAAGTTTTAGCGAAGCCTGTGCACAGGCTTCAATCAGCCGGCCTTGGCCGCGTCAGCAGCCTTGGGCTTGAGCTGTTCTTCCACCTTCAAGCCCTCGCCCACCAGCTTCACCTTGTACTGGCGCTTGAGCGAACGCAGGTAGGCATCGGCCTCCACCTTGCCCCAGTAGCCACTGAACTGCCCTTCGGTGTCGGCCACTTCTTGTGGCGTGATTTCCAGTGGCATCACCTTGTTCACGCGGATCACGGCCACGCCTTCGCGGCCCAGGTCGACGCTGGTGATGGCGGGCAGCTGTTTCTCCGGGATGCGCATGGCGGCATCCAGCACAGCGGGCGGCTGGTTGTAGACGGTGCGGCGCGACATCAGCACGGACACGGGCAGCTGGGCCTTGTCGCCTTCCTTCTTCCATTCGGCCGTCTTGCGTTCGGCTTCAGCACGCGCTGCCTTGAGTGCCTCGGCCTGCACCCAGCGGGTTTTGAGCTCGGCCTGGACCTGCTCGAAAGGCAGGCGCGCAGACGGGCTGTATTTCACGATCCGGGCAGACACCAGCTTGTTGGGGCCCACCTCCAGCGCTTCGGTGTTGCGGCCCTTGGCGCGGTTGGCGGGATCGAACAAGGTGGTGATCAGGCGTTGGTTGGCGAACACGCCCTGTGTCTTGGCATCTGGCTTGGCCAGCACATCTGTCTGGGTCTGCACCGTGAGCTTGAGCTCATTGGCCACCGGCTTGAGGCTGTCGCTCTGCTCGTACACGGCATTGGTGAACTTCTCTGCGGCTTCGGCATAGAGCTTCTGCGCCAGTTGCTTGCGCGCATCGTCCTCGATGCGGGCACGCACGGCCTCGAAGGGCTGGGCCTGGCCACCACGCACGGCGGTCAACTGGATGATGTGGAAGCCGTACTCGGTTTCGACGATGTCGCTGATCTGGCCTGGCTTGAGCGTGAAGGCCACGTCTTCAAATGGCTTGACCATGGCGCCATGGCCGAAGAAATCGAGGTCGCCGCCGTTGGTGGCCGAGCCCGGGTCATCGGAGTTTTTCTTGGCCAGTTCGGCAAACTGCGCCGGGTCTTTGCGCAACTGGGCCAGCAGCTGTTCGGCCTTGGCGCGCGCCGCCTTGCGCACTTCGGCCTTGGCGTCTTTGGCGGCGTTGATCAGGATGTGGCTGGCACGGCGCTCTTCAGGCTGGGTGTAGAGCTTGATGTTTTCCTGATAGCTGCGCTTGAGGTCTTCTTCGGTGATGCTCACACGCTGCTTGAGGGCATCGATGTCCAGCACCACGTACTGCACATCGGCCTTTTCGGGCGACATCAGCGACGCGGCATTGGCCGGGTCCTTGTAGAAAGCCTGAAGCTGGGCATCCGTGGGGTTGAGCGTCGCGGCAAACTGCTTGGGCTCGAGCTTGAGCCACTGCACGTCACGCACCTGGAACAAGGACTCCACCGCACGGCGGTTGGCCCATTGCGACCCGGCGCTGCTGGCTTGCACACCGCCCAGCACCTGGCCCAGCGTGAGCTCCTGGCGCAACAGCGCTTCGAGGCGGTCTGCGCTCATGCCCCGGGCTTCCAGGGCCTTGTCATTGAGGCTGCCGTCGGCGTTGCGGAATGGCGCGAACTCCGGTTGGCTGCTGAAGACGCGCACCAGGCGGGCCAGCGGCGGCGTCAGGTTCTGGTCCCGCGCGGCCTGGGCCAGCACGTGCTGACGCACCAGGGCGTCCAGGGCCTGTTTGCGCACCGCGGGGGTGTCAAACAGCTTGGCATCGACTTCAGGGCGCTCGGCGCGCAGGCGCTCGACCATGTTGCGGTGGGCGTTGTCCCACTCGCCCTGGGTGACCTTGAGGCCATCGACCTTGGCGACCACCCCGTCGTCACTGGTGAACTTGGAGTAGCCCTGGATGCCGAACACCACGAAAGACGGCAGGATCAGCAGCACCAGGATGAACTGCAGGATGCGTGTGTGCTTGCGGACAAAGTTGAACATGGCAAGGCCAGACGGTTGAGGCCAGGAGGCCGGCAATCATGAGAAAACAAAGGCGAACACTGTTCGCCTTGTGCGGTGCATCGGTGGTGGGTGCTGAGGGGCTCGAACCCCCGACCTACGCCTTGTAAGGGCGCCGCTCTACCAACTGAGCTAAGCACCCGACGCCTGGGCTGCGTATTCTAGTCCGAAGGCCATGGCTGGCCCGAGGGGTGTGCACAGGGGGAAACACCGGCCGCCGATGCGGTGGCGGCGAGCGTGGGCGCCAGCCTCAACCCATCCGATCAGCGCGCCCGTGCGCGGATGTCGGGCAGGGACTTCTGCAGGTAGTAGGCCATGGACCAGATCGTCAGGCCGCAGGCCACGTAGATCAGCCAGGTGCCGATGTCGCGGGTGTGCAGGCCGATCACGGGCAGAGGCCCGTCGAACAAGAGGAAGACGATGGCCACCATCTGCGCCGCCGTCTTGAGCTTGCCCAGCATGTGCACCGCCACGCTGCGAGAGGCACCGATCTGGGCCATCCATTCACGCAAGGCAGAGATCGCGATCTCGCGGCCGATGATGATCAAGGCCACCGGCGCGCCCACGCGGCCCAGCTGCAGCAGGATCAGCAGCGACGCACAGACCAGGAACTTGTCGGCCACGGGGTCGAGGAAGGCACCGAAAGCGGAGGTCTGGTTGAGGCGGCGAGCCAGCCAGCCGTCGGCCCAGTCGGTGAGGGCCACGGCGATGAACAAGACGCTGGCCAGGAGGTTGCGCTCGGCATCCGGCCAATGCAGGTAAAACACCCCGACGATCAGTGGGATCGCCAGGATGCGGGCCCAGGTGAGCAAGGTGGGCAAGGTGAGAAACATGCAACATTGTGCCTCTCCTTGGTCTTGCCCGTGTGGCGCCATCGCGCCACACCCCTTGCGACAACCCTTGCGACAGCGCTCAGCGCTGGTCCAGCGTCATCGGCTTGAACTTGCGGTCGTTGCTGAACAGGAAGGTTTCGGTGAACTTCCAGGGCTTGGGCAAGGCGCTCACGTCACCAAAGGGCGCCGCACGCAAGATGGCCTCCCGAGCGATCTCTTCGGTGTCACGCGCCTGGCTGGGATGGCGCAGCACGCTGATGGACTTGACCGAGCCGTCACCATTGAGCTCGATGCTGATCACGGGGATGGCCAGCAGCAACTCGGGTGGTTTGCTCATGTAGGTGATGCCTGGGTTGGCCGCCACCAGGCGCTTGGCAGCTTGCAAGCGCAGCTCGTCGGCGTTGCGCGGGCGGCTGGGCGCGGGCAGGTTGCCGCTCCGCTCTGGCACGGCTTCCGGGGTGCGGGGTGCGGGGTGCGGCGGCATGGTCACGCCAGGACGGGGTGCGGGCGCAGGCATGGGCGCCGGATAACTGGGTGTCGGGGCAGGTGCAGGTGCGGGCGGCGCACTGCCACAACCAGACAGCACGGCCATGGTCAAGGCGGTCATCGCAGCGGCGAGGCCTTGCCAGTGGCCACGGTTCAGGGGCGTCCGCGTTTGCGGGCTGAAGTCATCGCAATGCAAGGTAGATCTCCTGAGCAAGTTCTTCGGATATGCCATCCACTGTGGCGAGTTCTTCGACGCTGGCGCGGGCCACGCCGCGCACACCGCCAAAGCGTTGCAGTAGTTTGGCACGTCGCTTGGGGCCCACGCCAGGGATGTCCTCCAGCTTGCTACCCCCGGTGCGCACGCTGGCGCGTTTGGCGCGCATGCCGGTGATGGCAAAGCGGTGGGCCTCGTCGCGGATCTGGGCCACCAGCATGAGCGCGGCAGAACTGGCGGGCAAGGTGAGCTTGGGGCGGCCATCGGCAAAGACCAGCTCTTCCAGCCCCACCTTGCGGCCCTCGCCCTTTTCCACGCCCACGATGCGCGACAGCGGCAGGCCCAGTTGTGTGAACACTTCCGCGGCCATGGCCACCTGGCCCTTGCCGCCGTCCACCAGCACCAGATCAGGCAGGCGGGCCGCCGGCGAGCGGTCGGCTTTGGGTGCCTTGCCAGGCTTGCGGGCGGGCTTGGCGGGTTCGGCGTCGGGTTCAGGATCGGCTGCGGGTGAAGGCTGCGCAGGGGCCTGAACCGCCGACAGCGGGCCATAGCGGCGCTGCAGCACCTGGCGCATGGCGGCGTAATCATCACCCGGCGTGATGTCGTGGATGTTGAACCGGCGGTACTGCCCCGCCTGCATCTTGTGGTCTTCGTAGACCACACAAGAGGCCTGGGTGGCCTCGCCCGCGGTGTGGCTGATGTCGAAGCACTCGATGCGCAACTCGGCAAGTGGGTCTCGCCGCTCGTTGCGATCCGTTGCCGCCTCCGGTGCGGGCTCGCCATCGGCGTCGGCCTGCGGCGCCGAGGCTGCGTCCGCATCGCTGGCATCGGCCAGGCCCATGTGCCGTGCCTCCATCGATTCAATGTCCAGTTGCAGGGCCTCGACCAGGGCACGGGTGCGGGCCTTTTGCGAGCCCTCTTCGCTGAGCAGGCGCGCCAGCGACAGGCGAGCACCCTGCTCTGCCATGTCCAGCCACACGCGACGTTGCTCGCGCGGCTGCAGCACCACCACCACCTTGCGGCCGGCCTGCATGCTCAAGGCCTCGATGAGCGCGGGGTTCACCGGGTGGCTGAGGATGAGGATGGACGGCACCGGCGAGCCGATGTAGTGCTGGGCCAGGAAGACCTCCAGCACACGGGTCTCGATGCTGTCGATGGGCAGTGCGGGTGTGCCGCTCACCTCGATGCCCTCGGTCGCGGCGTCGGCATCGGCCTCCAGCTCGACCTGGTCCTGCACGTGCACCGGGAAGTGAGCCCGGTCGCCCAGGTGTCGACCGCCCCGCACCATGGCCATGTTGACGCAGGCACGGCCACCGTCATAGCGCACGGCCAGCACGTCCACGTCCTTGTCCATCACGGTGTCGACCGACTGCTGGTGCAGCACGGCGGACAGGGCACCGATCTGGTTGCGCAGCTCGGCGGCGGCCTCGAACTCCAGCTTGTCGGCGTGGGCCATCATGCGGCCCTGCAGGTCGGACAGCAGTTCATCGACTTCGCCCAGCAGGAAGCGCTCGGCCTGGGCCACGCTCTCACGGTAGGCCTCAGGCGAGATGAGGTCCACACAAGGGCCGCTGCAGCGCTTGATCTGGTAGAGCAGGCAGGGCCGGCTGCGGTTGTTGAAGACCGGGTCTTCACAGGTGCGCAGCTGGAAGACCTTTTGCAGCAGCTGGATGCTTTCTTTCACGGCCCAGGCGTTGGGGTAAGGGCCGTAGTAGCGGTGCTTGCGGTCGACGGCGCCACGGTAATAGACCATGCGCGGGTAGTCGTGGCTGACCAGCTTGAGGTAGGGGTAGCTCTTGTCGTCGCGAAACAGGATGTTGTAGCGCGGGTTGAGCGTCTTGATGAGGTTGTTTTCGAGCAGCAGGGCTTCGGCCTCGGTGCGCACGACCGTGGTTTCCATGCGCACGATGCGCCCCACCATGTGACCGATGCGCGTGCCGCCGTGCTGGCGGTGGAAGTAGCTGGAGACGCGCTTTTTGAGGTCGCGGGCCTTGCCCACGTACAGCACCTCGCCTTGCTCTCCAAAGTAGCGGTAAACGCCAGGCAAGGCCGGCAAGGCCGCCACTTCAATCAGCAAACGGGCCCAGTTGGCTTCACGGGCGGCATCGCTGGCAGCGAGCTGGGTCTCCTGGGCCAGCGCATCGGTGGGAAGCGTGGCGGGCGGTTCTGCGGGCAAGCCGTCGTTGGCAGGTGGCATCGGGGTGCTCATGCGCGGATTGTCACCTCGCTCGCGGCCGCTCACCGGCTTCTCCTATCATCGCGGCCATGGAGTGGGACATCTTTTGTCGCGTGATCGACAACTACGGGGACGTGGGCGTGTGCTGGCGCGTGGCCCGCACCCTGGTGGCGCGCGGCGAGCAGGTGCGCCTGTGGCTGGACGATGACCAGGCTTTGCGCTGGATGGCGCCCTGGCAGCCCGGCGAAGCGTCGGCAGCGGGCGTGCAGGTCATGCCCTGGCGCGATGCCGAAGCACCTCAGCCTTCAGGCCAGGCGCCAGCGGGGCCCGGTGACATCGTGATCGAGGCCTTTGGCTGTGAACTGCCTGATGCTTTTGTGGGCCGCATGAAGTCACGCCAGGACGCGGGCCTGAGTATCGAATGGGTCAACCTGGAATACCTCAGCGCTGAGGGTTATGTGGAACGTTCCCACGGGTTGCGGTCGCCGGTGATGAGCGGCCCCGGGCAGGGCTTGCGCAAACGCTTTTTCTACCCTGGCTTCACGGTGCGCACAGGAGGGCTGCTCCAGGCGGCGGCGCCAGCGCCCACCATGCGAACGGCCCTGCGCCAACGCCTGTTGGCAGATTGGCTGCCACCCCCAGGCCTGGCGCCGACACCCTTTGCCACGCCCGGAGCCGACGCCGTCGGGCAACCCTGGCTCCTGGCCTTTTGCTATGACAACGCCCCATTGCACGCCATGCTCGACGCCTTGGCAGCCCACGCTGGCCGCAGCAATGGCCCGACGGTTCACGTCTGGCTGACGCCTGGGCCCGCCACCGAGTTGGGGGCCAGCTGGCTGGTTCACCAGCCGGTGCAAACCAACTTGCGGCAGCGCCTGGCCCTGCACGCCCTGCCCCGCTGCCCACAGGATGTGTTCGACCAGTGGCTGGACGCCTGCGACCTCAACCTGGTGCGAGGCGAAGACTCTGCCGTCCGCGCCCTGTGGCCGGGCAAGCCCCACCTGTGGCAGTTGTACGTTCAGGACGATGGTGTGCACGCCGACAAGATGAGCGCCTTCACCGACCGCTGGATGGCGGACTGGCCAGCCGACGTGCGCCAGGCGGTGCTGCCCTGGTGGCAACTGTGGAATGGCTTGACGGATGCCACCACCCCGGCGAGCACCCTGCCCGACTTCCCCGACTGGTGGTCGCCACCGGGGCAGGCCGAGACCCCTTGGGCCCGCGCGCAGGCTTCATCGGCGCAGGCTTTGCGCAGCCAAACCGACCTCGCCACCCAGTTGATGGCATTTGTCAATCTGCCGGGTTAGAATCCAGGGCTTTGCTCCAATGCGGGGCAGTGGAAGTCATTCGTCCACCCAACATCCATTCGTTCCAAGCAACGGGACCGCACATGAAACTCGCTCAAGAAATCCGCGCCGGCAACGTGATCATGCAGGGCAAGGACCCGATGGTCGTCCTCAAGACCGAATACAGCCGTGGCGGTCGCGGTGCGGCCACCGTCCGCATGAAGATGAAGAACCTGCTCAACGGCTCTGGCGCCGAAGTGGTCTTCAAGGCCGACGACAAGATGGACCAGATCATCCTCGACAAGAAGGAGTGCACCTACTCCTACTTCGCCGACCCGATGTACGCCTTCATGGACGCCGAGTTCAACCAGTTCGAAGTCGAAACCGAGAACATGGGCGACGCCATCAACTACTTGCAAGACGCCATGCCCGTTGAAGTGGTGTTCTACGACGGCCGCGCCATCTCGGTTGAACTGCCGACCTCGGTCGTGCGCGAAATCGAGACCGAGCCCGCCGTCAAGGGCGATACCTCAGGCAAGGTGATGAAGCCCGCCCGCATCGTCGGCACCGGCTTCGAAATCTCGGTCCCGCTGTTCGTCGAAAACGGCGACAAGATCGAAATCGACACCCGCACGCACGAATACCGCAAGCGCGTCTGAGCCCAGGCGCTCGACCGTACTCAACCGCGCTCATCGCGCCCAGCAAAAAGGAGCCCTCGGGCTCCTTTTTTGTTGCCTGGCCGGGCAGCAATCCGAGCGCCACGGCCTTCGGTCAAGCCGCCTGAGCCGCCTGGCCGGGCCTTTGGTGCGCGATGGCCATCACCTCGGTGGGTGGCAGGTGCTTGAGCCGATGGTCTGACCACACCTGGCGCCAGCGCCGGGCCCCAGGCAAACCGTTGTACAGGCCCAGCACGTGGCGCATCACCATGGGCCAGCGCACGGCGGCCACGCCCTTGTCCGCCGTGCGGGCGATTTCCGCCTCGGCAAAAGCCACCACCGCGGCCTCCACGGCTTCGCGCCCCCCTGACAGCATGGGGTCGGGCTGGGCAAAGAACAGGCTGTCCCATTCGGCCAGCAGCCAGGGCGTGTGGTACGCCGCGCGGCCCAGCATCACGCCGTCCAGCGTCACCCCGGGCAGCTCGGCATCCGGCTGCAGTTGCGCCAGCGCCTGCTGGTTGTCCTGCAGCCCGCCGTTGATCACGAAACCCAGGTGCGGGAAGTCGCGCTTGAGCTGGTGCACCACGGTGTAGCGCAGCGGCGGGATGTCGCGGTTTTCCTTGGGGCTCAGGCCCTTGAGCCAGGCGTTGCGCGCGTGCACGATGAAGACGCGGCAACCGGCATCGGCCACGGTGCCCACGAAGTCACGCACGAAGTCATAGGACTCGCCCTGGTCGATGCCGATGCGGTGTTTCACGGTGATGGGCATGACGTCGTGGCCGCCCACCGCATCCAGCATGGCCTTGACGCCATCGGCCACCAGCTGCGGTTCGTGCATCAGGCAAGCCCCGAAGGCGCCACGCTGCACGCGCTCGCTGGGGCAACCGCAGTTGAGGTTGACCTCGTCGTAGCCCCACTTCAAGGCCAGCCTGGCGCAGGCTGCCAGGTCATCGGGCTCGCTGCCGCCCAGTTGCAGGGCCAGGGGGTGCTCGGCCTCATGAAAGTCCAGGTGTCGACCCTGGTCGCCGTGCAGCAAAGCCCCGGTGGTCACCATCTCGGTGTAGAGGCGCGCACGGCGGGTCATCAGCCGGTGAAAGTAGCGGCAGCGGCTGTCAGTCCAGTCCAGCATCGGCGCCACGCAGGCGCGCCAGGGCGAAAAATCCATCTCTTGCATGGGCGAGATTGTCAACCATCGGCCATCAGGATGGCGACCGAAACCGAGGCATTGAGCGCCAGCACCGCGCCACTGAAGGGCTTGGCCGACGCCGCGCCGTGTGGCGTGAAGTGCACCTCGGCAGCCTGGCCCGGCGCCAGGTGAAAGTAGGCTTGTGACGCCACCCAGCCGGGCACATCCCAGTGCACCGACTGCGCAAAGCGGCGGGTGTGAAGGCGCACGGTGACGCTGCCGTCCTCACCGCGCACGGCTTGGGCGCTCAGACCCAGGTCGCGCTCTTGCGGCAGGTTCAGCCCGCCAGGCAAGGCGTGGGTGCGGCCCAGTTCCTGCCCTTGTTCATCCCGCCAGACGGCCATCAGCACGTTGGCGCCCAAGGGGCCGAATCGGTAGAACCAGGACCAGTCGGCGAACCAGTCAAAGCACTGTGCCCAGGGCATCAACAGCGTCTGTCGGGGGGCCACCGTCACGGGCAATTCGACCTGTGCCACCTGCGCCTCGCCATCTTTCCAGGCCGTCAGGCTCAGGGTGCCCTGAAGCGCCTGCCCTCGTTCGTTGATCAGGTGCAAGGCGTAACCGTTGCCCCCTTCGTCGGTGATGTGCAAAGCCGTGGGCTGGCAGGCCCGCTGGAGTGCGTAGTAAGGCGACTTGGGCCGTCCTGCGCTGTCCAGCACGCCCCAGCCGGCACCGGCCCAGAGGTCACGCCAGAACCAGATCAGCGCGCCCTGACAGGCCGATGACTCGGCCCGCCATTCGGCGAAGGTGGCGTACACGACCTCGGCCACGGCCGCACGGCCCAGCGCCAGGTAGCGATCGTGGTCGCTGTAGCGCAGGCGGGCAGGATCCACGCCATAAAGGCGCTGGACGTAATGGTCGCGCACGTCTTCGAAATCCCAGCCTGCCCCCAGATCACGCGGGGTGCGCGCCTTCCAGCCAGGGTGGTGCGTGCGCAGCCCCAGGCCACCCGGCATGTCGGCCAGGCCATCGGGTTCGGGGATGTTGGCAAAGGCCAGGCATTCGGTGGCAAACCTCAGGCCGCTGCGGCGGGCGTCCTGCAGCTCGCGCTGGTAAGCCCCCACGCCGTAGTAGGACGTGGTGCCCGTGTCGTTCTGATGCGGGAAAGCGCCACCAAAGGCACTGGAGGGCCAGTACGGCAGGTCGGGGCACCAGGCCGCCAGGGCCTCAGGCAAGGTGTGGTCAAACAAGGCCGGCGACCAGCGCTCGCGAAGGGCACCGAACATGGCCGCCTGCTGCGAGACTTCGCTGTTGCCGCACACCACCGCCAGGCAGGGCCGCCCTTGCCAGCGCCGGGCCTGCTGGGCCACTTCGGCCAGCACACCTGCGGTGAAAGCAGCGTCTTCGGGGTAGTCCATGTTGGCGAACATGAGGTCTTGCCACACCAGCACGCCTGCGCGGTCGCAGGCGTCGTAGAAGGCATCGGCCTCGTAGGCCATCGTGCCGCCCACGCGCAGCATGTTCAGCCCCGCGGCGCGAAACTGCTGGATGGCCGGGGCGTAGGCCTGCGCGTCGGGTGCGTCGAGCGTGCGCACATTGATCGGCGTCCAGCACGCGCCCCGACAAAACACAGCCTGGCCGTTGACGAGCACGCTGAAGCCACCGTCCTGCGCATTCACCTGCACCGTGCGAAAACCCGTGTGGCCCAGGCCAAACTCATGGGCTTCAGCAGACGATGCCCGGCGCACATGGAGGGCCACCTCGTAGAGCACGGGCTCACCATGGGTGTGCGGCCACCAGGCGCGGGCTTCGGGCAAGGTGGCGTCCAGCGCCCATTGGCGGGTCTGGTCTTGTTGGCCTTGCCCTTGGGGCTGCGCCATCGGGTCCAGGGGCAATCGCCAGTGCTGGCCATGCCCTTGCACCGTCACCCAGGCCTCCTGGACGGCAGCTTGCGCGCCGACATCGGGCAGTTGGCAGGACAGTGTCAGCTGCGCCTGCCCGGCAGCGAAGGCAGAGCGCCAGCACAAGTCCAGTGGCGCGGTCTCCAGCGGCTGCACCAGCCCCACCCAGCGCCAGGGCCCCACCACCGGGGTCGGCGGCGACCAACCCGGCGTGCGGCCCAGCAAGGTCGTGCGGACCCAGCGCAGTTGCTGGTGCTCGATCATCGGCGCGCGCCACCGGGGGCGCGGACGCCGCTGGGCCAGCACCTGGTCCAGCGCCCGACAGGCGATCACCAGTTCATTGCGGCCAGGCTGAAGGCAGTCCTGCACCGGCACGCGTTGCGCCAGGTGCATGTTGGCGCCGAGCGACAGCGCCTGGCCATTGAGCCAGGCCTCGGCGGCCGTGGCCACACCATCCAGACACAGATCCCAGGGCGCAGACGCAGGAGACGCGGTCAGGTCGGCATCAAAGACCAGCCTGAACCACCAGTCCTGGCTGTCCAGTCGCGGCCCGTCTGCGGGCAAGGCACCCGGGCCGAGTTGCGCCAAATCGGTCCATGCGGGGGCGAACCCGTCTGCCAGTGGCGACACGAAGCCACCTGGCGCCGACGGGGCCGCCTGCCAGTTGCCGAGCAAGTCGATGACCTGCCCGCACGCCCAGGCCGGACGCCAGCCACGCTCCAGCTTGTGCACGATGCGGTCAGCCGCCCGTCAGTTCCAGCACGGCCGCGCGGATGGTGGCCACGCTGGTGAACACGTTGCGCTTGAGCATGTGGTCCGGAAACTCGACATCAAACGCGCCTTCCAGGCCCAGCATGACGTTCACGCTGGCATGAGAGGTCATGCCGGCCTGGTACAGGTCTTCGGCATCCCCCAGGGTTGTCGCGTCCTTGTTCAGCCTCGCGTGGTCTTTCAAAACCGTGCGAATCTGTGTGTCGACATTTTGCAAATCGCTCATTTTTTCAACTCTTTTTCAATGTGCTTGAACACTGTTTTCATTCCACCATGACCAGTGCCATGGCATATGTGGCATTCACGTGACCGGATGCACGCCAGGCGTGACAACCATGTTCCAAAGCGAGTTCGGCAGCGCGCCCGTGCAACCCGACACCTGTGAGCACCATCCCCTGGATATTCACTTCGATGTCACGCCAGTCCACGCCCATGTCTGCCAGCGCGAATGCCTTGAGCACCGCCTCCTTGCCCGCAAACATCAGCGCACACTGCCTCGCACGAAACTCCGTCGGCGCAGCCAGCACGGCCCGCTCTGCGTCACACAGCAGCCGTTTGGCATAGGCCTCGCCAAAGCTCGTCAACGACGCCAGGACATCAGCCACGCACACCAGATCCATGCCAGCGTTCAAACGAACTCCTGCCACCCGCCAGCCCGTCAGATGCAGTCACGCGCCTGTCGGGGCTGCCCAACGTTTCATACCAGACCAGGGCCGCCAACCAAGACACCGACCTGCATTTGAATTCAATACAACCCGACGCGATCTACTCGCCAATCCGATCACCAGCCAAGTATCCCATCATCAAAAGTACATGCGTTGACGAATTGCGGAATGAAGCCCGCGGCCCCCCATGAATTTGGGGGGTTCGGACCAAAGTCAACAAGATTGCAAACCACAGCGCATCGCGACAAGGCATCATTGCCAACCAGATTGAAATGGACCCAGAGGACGCTTGAGATGACTGCTGCAGTGACCGCCCCCCATGAATTTGAGTCTTTGCGACTGGCCGTGAAAGAAGTCGCCACACAGGTTGCAGCCAAGCATGCCAGTGACGTCGACACCAAGGGGCGATTCCCCACTGAAACCATCAACGCCTTGAAACAGGCCAAGGTGCTGTCGGCCGCCGTGCCAAGCGAATTCGGGGGTGCCGGCCTGAACCTGCACCAGCTGTCGGTGCTCTGCGCGACCTTGTCGGGCGCCTGTGGCTCCAGCGGCATGGTGCTGGCCATGCACTACATCCAGGTCGGCTGCATCGCGCGCCACGTGGCCGGCAGTGCCTTTTTCGCCCAGTACCTGCGCGAAATCGTCGAAACCCAGCCCCTGTTGGCCTCCATCACGTCTGAAGTGGGCACCTTCGGTGACACCCGCTCCAGCATTTGCGCCGTGCAGCGCGAGGGCGACAAGTACATCCTCAACAAGCAGGCGACCACGGGCTCTTACTGCGCCCATTCCGACGCCATCCTGGTGACCTGCCGCCGCGACGCCGACGCCCCCAAGAGCGACCAGTTGCTGGTGCTGGTGCGAAAGGAAGATGCCAAGCTGGTGCAAACCACCACCTGGGACACCATGGGCATGCGCGGCACCTGCAGCCCTGGCTTCAACCTCGAATCGTCTGGCCCCATCGAGCAGATCCTGCCCGTGCCCTATGGCGACATCGCCGCCGAAACCATGGTGCCCTACTCGCACATCATGTGGTCGGCCCTGTGGTGGGGCATCGCCAACGACGCGGTGGCCAAGGCCGCCACCTTCGTGCGCGGCGAAGCCCGCAAAAACCCGGGCACCGTGCCCCAGACCGCGCACCGCCTGGCCGAGGTGCAGGTGATGCTGCAAGCCATGAAGCACAACTGGGTGTCGGTGGCCCACGAATACGACGAGATCGTGGCCGGCCCCACCCCTGGCGAAGCCCTGCTGGGCCTGGCCTGGGCACTGAAGATGAACAACCTGAAGATCGGCTCGTCCGAGACAGCGCCCCAGATCGTTCACCGTGCGCTGCAGATCGTCGGCATCCTGGGCTACAAGAACGACAGCCCCTTTGCCCTGAGCCGCCACTACCGCGATGCCCTGTCTGGCGCCCTGATGATCTCCAACGACCGCATCCTGGGCAAGAGCGCCTCGATGCTGCTGGTCTACAAAGACAACGATTGACCCAGATCCGCTTGCCGCACGTCGGCATCCACCCAGATTCACATTGCAGAGAGAGCCTCCACATGAGCCAACTTCCCGCAGATTTCTACGATCCCAAGGTCTTTTTCGACCAGCTGGCTGAACACGGCCTGGTTGTGCCCACCGCCGTGCTGGGCACCTTCGGCCGTGGCGCCAAGTTCGAAGAGGTGGTGAACCGCTTCAACGAACTGGTCAACAAGCTGGCCAAGGACGATGGCGCCGAGCTCTACGCCTTCCCGCCGGTCATGGACCGCAAGATCATGGAGAAGGTGCACTACCTGGAGACCTTCCCCCACCTGTGCGGCTCCGTGCACAGCTTCTATGGCAATGGCCTGGAGGCCCTGAAGCTGGCCGAGAAGGCCGACAAGGGCGAAGAATGGGGCGACATGCTCAAGCAGACCGAGCTGGTGCTCAACCCGGCCGCCTGCTACCCCGTCTACCCCACGCTGGCGGGCACCGTGCCTGAAGAAGGCCGCCTGGTGACCGTGCTCAACTGGGTCTACCGCCACGAGCCTTCGCTGGAACCCACCCGCCTGCAGTCTTTCCGCATGCGCGAGTTCATCCGGGTGGGCACGCCCGACCAGGTGATCCCCTGGCGCGACATGTGGCTGCAACGTGGCATCGACCTGCTGACGTCCCTGGGCCTGCCCGTTGGCTCCGACGTGGCCAACGACCCCTTCTTCGGCCGCGGTGGCAAGCTGCGTGCGGCCAACCAGCGCGAAGCCAAGCTGAAGTTCGAGGTGCTGGTGCCGGTCATCTCTGCAGAGAACCCCACCGCCTGCTGCTCCTTCAACTACCACCAGGACCACTTCGGCAACACCTTCGGCATCTACACGCCGGACGGCAACGTGGCCCACACCGCCTGCATGGGCTTCGGCATGGAGCGCATTGCCATGGCGCTGTTCAAGCACCACGGTTTCAAGCCCGAGCTGTGGCCCGCCGAGGTGCGCCAGCAACTGTGGTCTTGAGCAATTGAGGGAACGCCGCACATGAGCAGCCTCAACGTCCTGCCCGGCCTCAAGGCGCAGGACTACACACGCAGCCCCCTGCATGGCGCCGATTGCGCCTGGCCCGAAAAGAACTGCTACGTGGACCTGTTCATCGAACTGGTGCACTCGCTGGGCCTGGAGCCACGGGCCATGCTGCCCTTCACTCTGGCCATGGACTTCATGGGCGACCAGTGGACCTTCTTCAAGCCGCAGCACAGCGAAATGCGTGCGCTGTACGGCATTGAAGTGCAGGAGATGAACTGCTGGAGGCCGCTGATCGAGCATGCCCGCGAGCACCTGGCTGCAGGCCGCCTGATCGCGGTCGAAGCCAATGCCCACTGGATGCCCGACACGGTCGGCACCGACTACCGCCGCCAGCATGTGAAGACGACCATCATGCTCACCGAGCTGGACGAGGTGGCGGGCCGTCTGGCCTACTTCCACAACGCGGGCTTCTATGAGCTCAGCGGCGAGGACTTCCGCCAGACCTTCAGGCTGGATGCCGCCCCCGATCCCACGCACCTGCCGCTGTTCGCAGAGCTGGTGCGCGTGGACGGCGTGGTGCACCGGACGCCGGCCGAGCTGGCTGCTCTGGCCAGGCCCTTGCTGAGCCAATACCTGGCCTGGGTGCCCGCCACCAACCCCATCGAACGCTTTGCCCAGCGCTTCGAGCAAGAGCTGCCCCGCATGCACGAGCTGGGCTTGCCCTACTACCACGCGTGGGCCTTCAGCACGGTGCGCCAACTGGGTGCCGCCTTCGAGCTGGCGGCCGCCCACTTGAACTGGCTGACCAGCGCCGATGGCGGTTTGACCGATGCCAGGCGCGCGCTGCTGACCGAGGCCGCACAGGCCTTCGACAGCATCTCTCAGGCCAACAAGACGCTGATCCTCAAGCTGGCACGCGCCGTGAACGCGAAGCGCCAGGTCAACGGCGAAGAGACCTTCGGCCCCATGGCGCAGTCCTGGCAACAGGGCATGGACGCCTTGCGGCGAGCGCTGGCCTGATCGTCCGATTCAGTCCGCGCGCCCATGAAAAAGGCCTGGCATTCGCCAGGCCTTTTTTGTTACCAGCCCCCTCAGCAGAGAGGGCGCACGGCACCTCAATCGTCGTTGCCTGTCAGGGACAGGATGATCTGCAGCAGCGCCGTGAACACGTTGTAGACGTCGAGGTAGATGGACAGCGTCGCGGTGACGTAGTTGGTTTCGCCGCCATCGATGATGCGCTTGAGGTCATACACGATGAAGGCCGAAAAGATGGCCACCGACATGACCGACACCGCCAGCATCAGCGCGGGCATCTGCAGCCAGATGTTGGCGATGCCCGCCACCAGCATGACCATCACACCGACCATCAGCCACTTGCCCATGCCGGAGACATCCCGCTTGACGCTGCCGGCCACCGCGGCCATGCCCGTGAAGACCACCGCCGTGCCGCCGAAGGCCAGGCCGATGGCGCGGGCGCCGTGCTCCATGCCCAGCGCAAAGCCCAGCAGGCGCGACAGCATCAGCCCCATGAAGAAGGTGAAGCCCAGCAGGAGCAGCACGCCCACGCCAGTGTCCTTGTACTTGTTGATGCCATAGAAGAAGCCAAAGGCCACCGCCATGAACACCACCAAGCTGATCAGGGGGCTGCCTGCGAACAGGCTGAAGCCCATGCTCACACCCAGCCATGCGCCCAGCACCGTGGGCAGCATGCTCAAGGCCAGCAGGGCATAGGTGTTGCGCAGCACCCGCTGCTGCTGAGAGGCGCCCAGTGACGAGCCGCCGTACACCACGTCCAGGGGTTTCATCGAACGATCCATGTCATTTCTCCGTCAACTAGAACTGGCCAGCACAGGCCGACCCATTTCGCGAAACACCACACCTTGCATCACGCTCAGGCTTGGCGCATTGTATGCAGCACAGCCTCAACCGCGCTTGACCATGATAGGCGCAGGCGGTTTGGCGCTCACAGCGAGCGCCGCAAGGATTCGTAAAGGCACACGGCACTGGCCGCAGCCACGTTCAGCGACTCTTCTCCGCCAGGCTGAGGGATGCGGACCGTGAGCGCGCACCGTGCCAACAACTCGGCACTGACGCCCTGGCCCTCGTGACCCATCACCCAGGCGCAAGGCGAGGGCAAATCCACCTGATGCAAGGCATTTTCGGCATGCGAGCTGGTGGCCACCAGGGGCACTTTCAAGTCGGCCAGTTGATCGTCCTGGAGCTGCTCGACCAGGTGCATGCCGAAATGGGCCCCCATGCCGGCACGGAGCACCTTGCCGGACCACAGGGCCGCCGTTCCCTTGATGGCCAGCACCTGGCGCACGCCCATGGCCGACGCGCTGCGCAGCATGCTGCCCACATTGCCGGCGTCCTGCACGCGGTCCAGCACCAGGGTGGCCACGCCCGGGATGAGGCCTGACGGTGCGTCCTGGGCCTGCAAGGGCAGCAGGAAACCCAGGCGGGCGGGCGATTCCAGTTGCGTGAACACGCTCCACAAGGCCTGAGGCACGACCACGATGCGCGGGGCACGCAGCGCCAGATCGGTCAGGCGTCGGGCCACGGGCTCGCCGGGCGTGGCCAGGCCATGTTCGCCCAGCCAGGCCGTGTCGGCGATGACGGCGACCTGCGGCAGCCTGCCTCGCGTCAGGCTGGCCTCGCAGAGGTGGTCGCCCTCCAGCCAGACTTCGGCGAGCTTGCGGTAGGCCGCAGAGTCGGCGGCGTGCTTGCGCAGGCGCTGGACCAGCGGGTTGTCGCGCGAGCTGATGGCCTGTACCTGAGGCGGGCGAGGCTGGGCGCCGGATTCGCCGGTGGCGTTGGCGGGGGTGTTCAGGCTCATGGCCGACCTCCTGTGAGCGCGCCCGCCAACACCGCCTTCACAGGCCCGAAGCTGCGCCGGTGTGCCTCGATCGGCCCCAAACGGGCCAGCGCGGCCAGGTGGTCGGCCGTGGGGTAGCCCTTGTGGGCGTCGAAGCCATAGCCGGGGTGGGCCAGGTGCAGCTCGTCGCACCAGCGGTCGCGGTACACCTTGGCCAGGATGGAGGCCGCCGAGATGGCCTGCACCTTGGCATCGCCTTTGATGATCGCCTGGGCGGGCATGCTCAAAGCCGGAACGCGGTTGCCATCGACCTGCACCATGGACGGCCGCAGGCGCAAACCTTCAACGGCGCGCTTCATGGCCAGCATGGTGGCGTGCAGGATGTTGAGCTGGTCGATCTCTTCGACGCTGGCCTCGGCGATGCAGCAGCACAGGGCCTTGGCGCGGATCTCATCGAACAGGCGCTCGCGCTGGCGGGCCGTGAGCTTTTTGGAATCGGCCAGGCCTGAAATAGGCTGCAGCTCGTCAAGGATGACGGCCGCGGCCACCACCGGGCCTGCCAGCGGGCCGCGGCCGGCTTCGTCCACACCCGCCATCAGGCCAGGCTTGTTGGCGGGCCAGAGGAGGTCGAGCTGTTCGGGGTGCATGGGGACGGCAAAAAGAGAGATCAGGCCAGGCCCATCACGCGGGCGATGGCAGCGGTGGCGGCGTGCGCCGTGTTCTGGCGCAACTGGTGGTGCATCTCGACGAAGCGCTGGGTGACGGCGTCCATGCGCTGGGGTTGATCCAGCCAGGCCAGCACGTCACGGGCCAGTTGCGCCGGGTTGGCCTCATGCTGCAGGCGCTCGGGCACCAGCATGTCGCGCGCCAGGATGTTGGGCAGCCCCACCCAGGGCAGGTAGGCCATGCGTTTCATGAGCGGCCAGCTCAAGGCGCTGATCTTGTAGGCGATCACCATGGGGCGCTTGAACAGCGCGGCCTCCAGGGTGGCGGTGCCGCTGGCGATCAGGGTGACGTCACAGGCGGCCAGCGCGGCGTGCGACTGGCCGTCCAGCACCTGCAGCGGCGCGGCGGGCGCGTGGGCCTGGACCAGGGCTTGCACCGTGTCCATCAGGCCCGGCGCCACGGGCAGCACGAAGCGCAGGTCGGGCCTCTGGCGGCTCAGCAAGGCGACCGTTTGCAAGAAGGTGGGCGCAATGTGGGCGATCTCACCGCGGCGGCTGCCGGGCAGCACGGCCACCACGGGCACATCGTCGGCCAGGCCCAGTTGATGGCGGGCGGCCGCACGCGGCACGTCCATGGGGATCGTGTCGGCCAGGGGGTGGCCCACGAAGCTGGCCTCGATGCCGGCATCGCGGTAGATCTGCGGCTCAAAGGGGAAGAGGCAGAGCATGTGGTCAACGGACCGGTGGATCTTGTGGATGCGGCCACCGCGCCAGGCCCAGATCGAAGGGCTGACGAAGTGAACCGTCTTGACGCCCTGGGCCTTCAGGCGGGCTTCCAGGCCGAGGTTGAAGTCCGGGGCATCCACGCCCACAAACACATCGGGACGCTGGGCCAGCAGGCGCTGTGCAAGCTGCTCGCGGATGCCCCAGATTTCTCTGAAGCGCCTCATCAGCTCCAGGTTGAAGCCGTGCACGGCCAGCTTGTCGCTGGGCCACCAGGCCTCAAAGGATTGCATGGCCATCTTCGGCCCGCCTATGCCCTGCCCCACCAGGCCGGGCCAGCGCTCGCGCATCCCGCCCAGCAGCAGGCTGGCCAGCAAATCGCCAGAAGCTTCGCCGGCCACCATGGCCAGACGGGGCAAGTCGGCGGTTTGGGGCGAGGTGGCGTTCATGGACGCAGAAGCAGGCAAGGCCACAAGCCGCTCAGCGCACGATGCCGCGCTGGGCCTGCGCCAGGAAGCCCAGCATCATGTCGATGTCAGCATCGACGCCAGGCACCGTGCCCTTGAGCGCGGCGATCTCGCCACGCGAGGCCTCCAGGGTCAGCCCACGGCGGTAGAGCAGCTTGTACATCTGTTTGAGCATGCTCAGGCGCTCGGGCGAATAGCCCTTGCGGCGCGGGCCTTCCTGGTGGACGTTGCGGGCCTCGGCGGGGTTGCCCTCGGCCATGGTGAAGGGCGGCAGGTCTTGCGTCAGGCGAGTCTGGAAGCCCACCATGGCGAAGTCGCCGATGCGCACGAACTGGTGAACCCCGGTGATGCCGCCGATCAGCGTGTGGTTGCCCACCTCCACATGCCCGGCCAGTTGCACCGAATTGGCGATCACGTTGCCGTCACCCACGGTGCAGTCGTGCGCGATGTGCACATAGGCCATGACCCAGTTGTCGTGGCCGATGCGGGTCTCCGCCTTGTCCTGCACGGTGCCGGTGTTGAAGGTGGTGAACTCGCGGATGGTGTTGCGGTCACCGATCACCAGGCGGGTGGGCTCGCCGGCGTATTTTTTGTCTTGCGGGTCGGCGCCCAGCGAGGCGAACTGGAAGATGCGGTTGTCGCGGCCGATCTCGGTGTGGCCTTCGATCACGCAGTGCGCGCCGATGCGGCTGCCCGCCCCGACGCGCACGTGCGGGCCGATGGTCGTGTAGGGCCCCACTTGAACGTCTTCGGCCAGCTGGGCCTTCGCGTCAACCAGGGCGGTGGGGTGGATGTTGGCCATGCGTTCAGCGGATCTTGCGCACCGTGCACATCAGGTCGGCCGACACGGCGAGGTCAGCGCCCACGTAGGCCTGGGCCTTGAACTTGTAGATGCCGGACTTGACGCGGTCCAGTTGCACTTCCAGGCGCAGTTGGTCACCCGGCTCGACGGGCCGCTTGAAGCGCGCGTTGTCGATGCCCACGAAGTAGTAGGCCGAGTTCTCATCGAGGTGGGTGTCCGTGGACTCAAACGCCAGCAAGCCGGCCACCTGGGCCAGGGCTTCGAGCATCATCACGCCGGGCATGACCGGGCGGTGGGGGAAGTGGCCGGTGAAGAAGGGCTCGTTCACAGTCACGTTCTTGATGGCGGAAATGCGCACGCCAGCTTCGAGTTCCACAACGCGGTCCACCAGCAGCATCGGGTAGCGATGCGGCAGCAGTTCCAGGATCTTGTAGATGTCCATCTTCATGACTTGACTTGCTTTTCGAGGGTACGGATGCGGTCGCGCAGGGCGTGAAGCTGCCGCAATGTCGCAGCGTTCTTTTCCCAGGATGCGTTGTCGTCAAACGGGAAGGCGCCGCTGTAGTGCCCGGGTTGGTGAATGGAGCGCGAGATCAGCGTGCCAGACGAGATGTGGACGTTGTCCACGATGGTTAGGTGCCCCAGGATCATGCCGGCACCGCCCACCGTGCAGTGTGCCCCGATGTGGGCGCTGCCGGCCACCCCGACGCAGCCGGCCATGGCCGTGTGCTCGCCAATGTGGGTGTTGTGGCCGATCTGGATGAGGTTGTCCAGCTTGACGCCATTGCTGATGACGGTGTCACCCAGGGCGCCACGGTCGATGCAGGTGTTGGCGCCGATCTCGACGTCATCGCCGATGCGCACCGCGCCCAGTTGCTCGATCTTGACGTAGGTGCCCTGGTGGGGCGCAAAGCCGAACCCGTCTGCCCCGATGACCACGCCCGGGTGCACGATGCAGCGCTCGCCGATCACGCAGTCAAAGCCAATGGTGACGTGCGCCCCCACCCGCGTGCCACGGCCGATGTGGGCGCGCGCACCCACCACCGTGTGTGAGCCGATGACGGCACCGGCCTCCAGCACCGCGCCAGCCTCGATCACGGCCAGGGGGCCAATGGTGACCTCGGCGCCCACCTGTGCGGTGGCATCGACCACCGCGCTGGGGTGGATGGCGGCGGGTGCCGCCGGGCGCACGCGCGCCGCCCACCATTGGGTGAGGCGGGCAAAATAAAGGTAGGCATCAGGCGTGAGGATGGCCGCACCACGGGCGGCGGCCTGCTCGGACAGGGCCGGGGCCACGATCACGCAAGCGGCCTGGGTGCTGGCCAGGTGCGCCACGAACTTGGGGTTGGCCAGGAAACTGATGGCCAGCGGGCCGGCAGATTCGAGTGGCGCGATCTCGCTGATGGCCAGGCTGGTGTCGCCACGCAACTCGCCACCCAGGTCGCGGACCAGCTCACCCAGGGTGACGGTCAAGGGCGGGGTGGCCGGGATGGCAGGCGAAGGCAAGGTTCCGGCAGGCGCTGAAGGCGCGCTCACTTGGCCGTTCCGGCGTTCATGGCCTTGATGACCTTGTCGGTCAGGTCGATGCGGGAGCTTGCATAAAAGGGCTCTTGCACCACCAGGTCGTACTTTTCCAGTTCGGCGATCTGCTTGACCACCTTGCCGACCTTGTCGTAGAGCTGAGACAGCTCTTCGTTCTTGCGCTGGCTGAAGTCTTCCATCAGTTCGGCGCGCTTGCGCTGCAGCTCGCGGTTCTGGTCCAGCAGGTCACGCTGGCGGCGCACACGTTCGCTGTCGGCCATGGTGGGGGCTTCCTTGTCGAACTTTTCCGAGGCCTGACGCAGGCGAGTTTCGGCGTCCACCAGATCGGTGTCTCGGCGCTTGAACTCGGCGTCGAGCTTGGCCTGGGCAGCCTTGGCCGGGCTGGCGTCACGCAGGATGCGGTCGACGTTGACCACGCCGATTTTGAGCTCTTGGCCAAACGCCGAGCAAGCCAGCAAGAGGGCCAATGTGGCCAGCAGGACGTGACGTAGCGATTTCATGATCAGAAGACGGTGCCGATCTGGAACTGGAGTTTCTGGATTTTATCTTGATCGAAATAGCGCAGGGCCGTGCCGTAGCTGAGTTTGAGCGGGCCCACTGGCGAGATCCAGCTGATGCCCACGCCCGTCGAGGCGCGGAAGTCGTGCAGTCGGATCTGTTCGGCTTCACCCCAGACGTTGCCCGCATCCAGGTAGCCAAACAGGCGCAGGCTGCGGTCGTTGCCAGCGCCTGGGAAGGGCACGTACAACTCGGTGTTGAGGTTGATGCGGCGGTTGCCGCCAATGTAGGCGCCTTCGATGTCCACCGGCCCCAGGGAGTTCTGCTCGAAGTTCCGCACCGTGCCCAGACCGCCGCCGTAGAAGTTCTTGAAGACGGGGTATGGCTTGCCCTCCAGGCCGCGGCCATAACCGAACTCGCTGTTGAAGCCCAGGCTGAAGCGGTTGTTGATGGGGTAGAACTGCTGGAACTGGTAGTCGCTGCGCAGGTAGCGGGTGTCGCCGGACACCCCCCACTCGAAGTTCAGGCGCTGGTAGCGGCCATCCGTGGGGGCGATGGCGCTGTTGCGCGAGTCCCGGGACCAACCGACCGTCAGCGGCACCGACAGGCTGCGCTCGCCAAAGAGGTCGCGGTGCAGGCGGTAGCTCACTGGCAGGCCAATGTTGCCGTGGATGGCGGTTTGCTCTGCACCGGCGCCGAAGAACACCGTGTCGAATTCGGTGAAGGGCACGCCGAAACGCACCGCAGCACCCGGCGTGATGATCTCGTAGTCGCCGCCTTGTGAACTCAGGGGCCGGGACGTGCGGTAGAACAGGTCGTAGGAGCGCGACACGCCGCTGTCGGTGAAGTACGGGTCGACCGTGCTGACCACGATGGTGCGGTTGTACTTGCTGGTGTTGACCTCGATGCCAAGGTAGTTGCCGGTGCCGAAGACGTTGTCTTGCTTGATCGAGCCCGTGATGGTGAACTTCTCGGCGCTGGAGAAGCCTGCACCCAGCATCAGGTTGCCGGTGGGCTTTTCTTCCACGGAGATGGTCAGGTCGACCTGGTCGACGGTGCCGGGCACCTCGGTGGTGTCCACGCTGACGTTCTTGAAGTAGCCCAGGCGGTCCACGCGGTCACGCGACAGCTTGATCTTCTGGCCGTCATACCAGGCGGTCTCAAACTGGCGGAATTCACGGCGAATGACCTCGTCGCGGGTGCGCGAGTTGCCGGCCACGTTCACGCGGCGCACGTAGACGCGGCGCTGCGGCTGGGCCACCAGCACGGCCACGGCCTGGCCCTTGTCGCGGTCCAGTTCGGGCCGGAAATCGACCTTGGCAAAGGCATAGCCGAAGGCCGCGAAGCGTTCGGTGAAGGCCTTGACGGTGGCCGCCACGTCTTCGGCGCGGTAGGCCTCGCCGGGTTTGACGGTGATGAGCTTGAGGAAGGTGTCTTCCTTGCCCAGGTAGTCGCCTTCCAGCTTGACGGCCGTCACCACGTAACGCGGGCCTTCATTGACCGTGATGGCGATCGCGATGTCCTGCTTGTCCGGCGAGATGGCCACCTGGGTGGACTCGATCCTGAACTCCAGGTAGCCCCGGTTCAGGTAGTAGGACTTCAGGGTTTCCAGGTCGGCGTTGAGCTTGGAGCGCGCGTACTGGTCGGACTTGGTGTACCACGACAGCCAGTTGCCCATGCTCAGGTCCATCTGCGACAGCAAGGTGCCCTCGGAGAAGGCCTGATTGCCGGTGATGCGGATGTTCTTGATCTTGGTGACGTCGCCCTCCGTCACCGTGAAGGTCACGTTGACGCGGTTGCGCTCAGCCGGGGTGATGGTGGTCACCACCTCGACGCCATAGAGGCTGCGGGTGAGGTACTGGCGCTTGAGCTCTTGCTCGGCGCGGTCGGCCAGGGCCCGGTCAAAGGGCTGACCTTCACCCACGCCCACGTCTTTCAGCGCCTTGACCAGCGCGTCCTTTTCGAACTCGCGGGTGCCGACGAATTCAACGCGCGAGATCACGGGGCGCTCTTCCACCACCACCACCACGACGCTGCCGTCGATCTGGATGCGCACGTCCTTGAACAGGCCGGTGGCAAACAGCGAACGCAGGCCAGCGGCGCCCTTGTCATCGGTGTAGGTGTCGCCCACGCGGAAAGGCAAGGAAGCGAACACGGTGCCGGCGTCTGCGCGTTGCAGGCCCTCGACACGGATGTCCTTGAGCACAAAGGGCTCGACGGCCCAGGCGGCCATGTGCGTCAGTGAAACGGCAAGACATGCCGCGAGCAGCGTCGGTTTGAACCGCGCTGCGGTCGGGAAGGAAATCAGCATCGGGAAGGAAACTCAGTGCGCACCGATGAGGCGCGCCAGGTCGTTGTAAAGCGCCAGCGACATCATCGCCAACATGAGGGCCACGCCACCGCGTTGCAGCCGTTCCAGCCAGCGGTCCGGCACGGGTCGGCCCGTCAGGCCCTCGAAAAGATAATACATGAGGTGCCCGCCATCCAGCACGGGCAGCGGCAGCAGGTTCAACACCCCCAGGCTGACGCTGACCAGGGCCAGGAAGCCGATGTAGTAGGCCCAGCCCAGGCGCACGGACTGGCCGGCGTAGTCGGCGATGGTCAGCGGGCCGGACAGGTTCTTGAGGGAAGCCTGGCCAATGAGCATCTTGCCCAGCATGCTCAGGCTCAGGCGCGAGACCTCCCAGGTCTTGGTGGCCGCCAGGGTCAGGCCTTCCAGCCCGGCATGCACGACGTTGACCTGGGCAGGCTCGGTGCCCAGTGCCGCGTCGATGCGGGGCAGGCGCTGGCCCTGCACGTCCTTCATCACAGGGGTCAGGCTGAGGTCAAACTCTTGCGTGCCACGCTGGATGCGCAAGGCCAGCGGCAGGGCCTGGCCCTCTTTCTGGCTTTCGCGGATCAGGCGGCGCAGCTGAGCCGCGTCGGTGGGTGTCTCGCCATTGATGGTCAGCACGCGGTCGCCATGCTGCAGGCCAGCCTTGTGGGCGGCACCACCCGGCATGGCCTGGTCGATGACCGGCGGGGCATAGGGGCCGGCAAAGCCCAGTCGTTCCATGAGCTGGCCATCGACATCGGATGCGGGCACCTGGCTGGTGGCCAGCGTCAGCACCCGGGGGGCGGCTGCAGGGCCGTCCATGGCATCGCGGCGTTGCACCTGAACCTGCAGGTCAGCACCGCTCAACGAGGCCTGGGTCAGCTGCCACTGCAGATCCGTCATGGAGACCACCGGGGTCCAGTCGGGCTCACCCTGAGGGCCCGCCTCGGGCGCACGGACCGCCAGGATCTCGTCACCCGACAGGAAACCGGCCTGGGCCGCGGCCGTGGCAGGCTTGGGCTGGGCAAACCAGGGCTTGAGCTCGTCGACGCCCATCCAGTTGACGCAGGTGTAGAGCAGCACGGCCAGAAGCAGGTTGGCCAGGGGCCCGGCGGCCACCACCAAAGCGCGCTTTGGCAGCGATTGGCGGTTGAAGGCACGGCTTTGCTCGGCCGGGTCGACCGGGCCTTCTCGCTCATCGAGCATCTTCACGTAGCCGCCCAGGGGCAAGGCACAGATGACGAATTCGGTCTCGCCGCGCTGACGCGACCACAGCACCTTGCCAAAACCCACAGAGAAACGCAGCACCTTGACGCCGCAGCTCACGGCGGCCTGGTAATGCCCCCACTCGTGGATGACCACCAGCAGGGCGATGGTCACCAGAAAGGCCAGAACGGTGGTCAGCATGGACGGTCTCCGTCAGAAGGGGCAGCGGCCAGAATGTACGGCCGAATGCCTGACATGTTGCCGCATGCCGAATGTAAATGCGCGCGGATCACCACGGCAAAAGCACCATTCAAACCTGGCAAGCCTGCGTCCGGGCACGCGCCAGGGCGCGCGCCTGGGCGTCCAGCGCCAGCAGACCGTCCAGGCTGCGCACCTGATCGGCAGACAGCGGACAGGCCTCCAGCGTGGCCACATTGACCTGGTGGATCTGATCGAACCGGATGCGCCCGCCCAGGAAAGCCTCCACGGCCACCTCGTTGGCCGCATTGAGCACGCAGGTCGTGCCCTCTGCGGCGCGCAGCGCCTGCCAGGCCAGTTGCAAACCGGGCCAGCGCTGGTGGTCCGCGGGCTGGAACGTCAAGGCGCTCAGCGAGGTGAAATCCAGCACCGAGGCACCGGACGTGACGCGCTCGGGGTGAGACAGGCCATAGGCGATGGGCACACGCATGTCGGGCGTGCCCAGTTGCGCCAGCACCGAGTGGTCGCGGCAAACCACCATCGAGTGGATGATGCTTTGCGGGTGCACGACCACCTTGATCTGGTCTGGCGTGAGGTTGAACAGCCAGCGCGCCTCGATGACCTCCAGCGCCTTGTTCATCATCGTGGCCGAATCCACCGAGATCTTGCGCCCCATGACCCAGTTGGGGTGGGCACAGGCCTGGTCAGGGGTGATGTCGGCGAAGGTGGCCGGATCGCGTTGGCGGAACGGGCCGCCCGAGGCGGTCAACACGATGTGGTCGATGGCCTGCGCCCACTGGCTGCGGTCGGCCGGTAGGCACTGGAAGATGGCCGAGTGTTCGCTGTCGATGGGCAGCAGCGTGGCGCCACCCTGCTCGACGGCGTCCATGAACAGCTGACCGCCCACCACCAGGGCCTCTTTGTTGGCCAGCAGCAAGCGCTTGCCGGCGCGGGCGGCCGCCAGGCAGGGGGCCAGGCCCGCAGCGCCCACGATGGCCGCCATCACGACGTCCACGTCCGGGTGAGCGGCGACATCGGCCAGGGCCTGCTCGCCACTCAGCACTTCGGTGGTCGCGCCCTGTTCGCGCAGGGCCGCGCGCAACTGGACGGCGTGGGCTTCCTGGGGCATCACCGCCCAACGGGGTCGCCATTGCAGGCACTGGGCCAGGAGCGCGTCCACGCGGGTCGCGCCTGTGAGCGCCAGGACCTCATAGCGCTCGGGGTGGCGCGACAGCACGTCCAGCGTGTTGACGCCGATCGAGCCCGTGGCACCCAGCACGCACACGCGTTGCCGAGGGCCTGATGCGAAAGTGGAAGCATCCATGCGGTCAGTGCCCTCGGCCCGTTCAACCATGACAGAAACTGAGCAAGCCCAGCGACAAAGGCAGCACAGGCAGCAAGGCATCGATGCGGTCCAGCACCCCGCCGTGACCCGGCAGCAACTGGCTGCTGTCCTTCTCCCCTGCCTGACGCTTGATGAGGGATTCGAACAGATCGCCCACCACGCTCATGCCCGTCAGCGCGGCCGTGGCCAGCACCAGGCCCACGGGACCGAGGCCTTGCAGCAGGCGGCTGTAGATGCTGGGGGCGTCCACGCCCAGGGTGTTGTCCAGCCAGATCCAGAACACCGCCAGCAAGAGTACCGCCAGTTGGCCCGCCACCACACCCTCCCAGCTCTTGCCCGGGCTGATGCTGGGTGCCAGCTTGTGGCGCCCAAAACGGCGGCCACCAAAGTAGGCACCGATGTCGGCCGCCCACACCAGGCACATCACCGACAGGAGGTAGTTCAGGCCCTGGGCCTTGCTTTCGACCAGCGCCAGCCAGGCGGCGGTCAGGACCAGCACGCCCAGCGCACGGCGAGCCCCTTGCGGCACGGCCAGCCAGTGGGCGCCGCCCCAGCGCAGGGCCGCAGCACCGCCCAGCACCCACACGGCGCCCGCCACCCACCACAAGAGTGGCGTGGTGTAGAAGCCCAGCAGCGGGTGCGTCCAGGTGTGCACATGGCCCGCCACGCCCTCACCGTGGCCTGCCGCGGCCTGCCACAGGGGCAAGCCCATGCGCTCGGCCGCGAACAAGCAGGCGCCCGCCACTGCGGCGCCCAGCAGCCAGGCCCGCGCGCCACCCACCTGGTTCAAGCGGGACCATTCCCAGCCGGCCGCGGCGATGAACACCAGCGACAGCAAGGCGAAGGGCCAGCTGGCGTCCACCCACAAGGTGGGCAAGAGGATGCCGACCAGGACCAAGGCGGTGATGACACGTTGGCGCAACATGGTTCAGCCCTGCTCCGACTGACGCGGCAGATCGGCGTCATAGGGCGGCGGCTCCAGATCGAAGCCCAGGGCGCCCTCGCCTTCGCCCGACGCACCCACATCGCCAAAACGGCGCTCGCGCTGCTCGTAGCTGGCGATCGCGCGGTCGAGCTCCTTGCCATCGAAATCCGGCCACAGGCAGTCGGTGAAGACCAGCTCCGAGTAGGCGCTCTGCCACAGCAGGAAGTTGGAGAGGCGCACCTCGCCACCCGTACGGATGAACAGGTCCGGATCTGGCGCGTAGCTCATCGCCATGAAACGGGACAAGGCCGCTTCGTCCAGCTCGTCAGGGTTGAGACCCGCAGCGATCGCGCGGCGACAGGCCTGCACGATGTCCCAGCGGCCGCCGTAGTTGAAAGCCACCGTCAGGGTCAGGCGGCTGTTGTGGGCCGTGTTGCGCTCTGCGTCCTGCAGGGCTTCGCGCACCCTGGCCGAAACCGTGCTGAGGTCACCGGCCACGCGGATGCGCACGCCGTCGGCCTTGAGCTTGGTCAGGTGCTTGGACAGCGCCACGATCAGCAAGCTCATCAGGCCCGAGACCTCGGCCTCAGGGCGCTTCCAGTTCTCCGAGGAGAACGCGAACACCGTGAGGTAGGGGATGTGGCGGTCGGAGGTGGCCTGCACCACGCGCACCAGGGCGTCCACCCCCGCCTTGTGCCCCACGCCGCGCGGCATGAAGCGCTTGCGGGCCCAGCGGCCGTTGCCGTCCATCACGATGGCCACGTGGCGCAGGCCGGATGGGCCCGCTGCGCGCGGCTCGCTGATGGTGGTTTCGGGGTCGGACGAGGCCATGGACGGACTACCTTTTTTGAAGGGTGCAATGTGCGATGAGCCAGCTGCCCGAGCTGGGGGCTCGCGCAACATGCACCGCCGCCAGCACCACCGGAGAATGACGCGAGGCGGACCACGCCGCCTCGATGTGAATACCGCCAGCCCGGCCGCTTGCGCACCCCGGCTGAAACCGCGCTGCCGCAGTGTGGATCACACCGCCAGGATTTCGGCTTCCTTGGCCTGGACCATCTTGTCGATCTCGACGATGGTGCGGTCGGTGAGCTTCTGGATGTCGTCTTGCGAACGGCGGTCATCGTCTTCGGTGATGGCCTTGTCCTTGAGCAGCTTCTTGGCGTGCTCATTGGCATCGCGGCGCAAGTTGCGCACGGCGACCTTGGCGTCTTCGCCAGAAGACTTCACCACCTTGGTGAGGTCCTTGCGGCGCTCTTCGGTCAGCGCCGGCATCGGCACGCGGATCAGGTCACCTTGTGCGGACGGGTTCAGGCCCAGGTCGGACTCCCGAATGGCCTTCTCGATCTTCGGAGCCAGGCCCTTTTCCCAGGGCTGCACGCTGATGTTGCGGGCATCGATCAGGGACACGTTGGCCACCTGGCTGATGGGCACCATCGAGCCGTAGTAATCCACCTGCACCTGGTCGAGGATGCCAGGATGGGCGCGACCCGTGCGGATCTTGGCCAGGTCGTGCTTGAAGGATTCGATGGACTTGGCCATCTTCTGCTCTGCGTTCTTCTTGATGTCGGAAATGCTCATGTCTTCTGCTCCGTTTGGATGCCCGGACGCCCACAACGCGTCAGGGCTGAAACCGGTGGACGACCACCGGAGTCTCAAACATGCACCAGGGTGCCTTCGTCTGCGCCCATGACCACGCGCTTGAGCGCGCCGGGCTTGAAAATGGAGAACACCTTCAGGGGCAGGTTCTGGTCGCGGCACAGCGCAAAGGCGGTGGCGTCCAGCACCTGCAG